>CADBSX010000191.1 GCA_902797515.1 uncultured Eubacteriales bacterium
GTAAACGAGTTTCGTTATTTTTGGTCTGTTTTTATAATCGACGGAAACTTCGGATATTGCCTGCTTTAAAAACGAGCCTTCCGAATATACTTTGAATAAAATTCTGTACGCGTCGTAAAAAACGTTGATCATTTTAAACCGAAAACGTCTCCTTTCGCAACTTTTCTTCCGACGATAAAAGCGGCGACGGACATCCTCTTGCCGCCCTCTTCCTGAATTTCGAGGATTTCGACCGCGCCTTTTCCGCAGGAAATCACGAGCCTTTTATCGCATACCGTAACTTCGCCCGCGCGTCCTTCCGTAAAACCTTCAAACGGTCTCGCCCCGTACATTTTTACGGTTTTTCCGTTGAGATAAGTAAAGGCGACAGGCTGCGGATCGAGTCCGTTTATAAAGTTGGAAACGCTTTCGGAATTTTTTGAAAAATCAATGATACAATCTTGCTTTTTTATAGTTTTTACGTATGATGAAAATTTATCGTCCTGCTTTTCTTTTGTCGCAGTACCCTTCTCTATCGAGTCGAGAACGCCGCATACGTTTTCAGCCGCTATATCCGAAAGCCTCGCGGCGAGTTCGCCGTACGTTTCGTTCGGCATAATCTCGGTTTCCACGCGTTTTATTACGTCGCCCGTATCGAGTCCGACGTCGGTCTGCATAAAAGTGATTCCGGTTTTCTTTTCACCGTTAATTACGGCGTATTGGATAGGAGCGGCTCCTCTGTATCGGGGCAAAAGCGACGCGTGGATATTTATTATTCCGAACTTGCAGATATCGATTATTTCCTGCGTCAGTATCTGTCCGTAAGCGCAAGTTATCATAATATCGGCGCCGAGCGTTTTAAGGATTTCCGCGCCGCCGTCTCTCAATTTTTCAAACTGATATACCGGTATTCCGTATTCGCTCGCTGCGACTTTTACGGGCGGAGGCGTTAAAATCGCCTTTCTTCCGACTGCTTTATCGGGCTGCGTAACTACGGCAATGATTTTATGTCTTTCGGAATTTATTATTTTTTTTAAGGGATTTACTGCAAATTCAGGTGTTCCCATAAATATTGCTTTCACTTCTTTTCGACCTCGTCTCTGATATTGTCCGCTTTATCGATATATAAAATTCCGTCGAGGTGATCGTACTCGTGCATTATCGCTTTGGCGAAAAAGTCTTTCGCAACCGTCTTGAATTTTTTGCCGTATCTGTCGTATGCCTCTACCGTGACTTTTCTCGGCCTTTTGACGTCGCCCCACTTCCCTTTTACGGAAAGACAGCCCTCCGCGCCGTATTGCGAGCCGGAAGTGCCGAGGATTACGGGATTTATAAATTCGTAATATCCGTCTTCAACGTCAACGATGAATACTCTTATGTTTTTGCCTATTTGCGGCGCGGCGAGTCCCGCGCCTTTCGCGGCGGTAAGAGTTTCCTTCATATCGTCCAGAAGATTAGATAAGTTAAGGTCAATTTTTTCGACCTTTACGCTTTTTTTCCTTAAAATTTCATTGCCCTCTTGTAAAATCGGAAGAACAGCCATATTATCTCCTTAAAACAGATTGCTCGGATTTTCTTCTACGTATATCAATACGTCTTTGTTTTTTTCTGAAAGCGCGGCGCTATAAACTGCGTTTTTAAGTTCGCGGTAATCGCCGTGAAGCCGCATAAGCACCTGATAACGGAATTTCCCGTTAAGTCTTTTTACCGGACTTTTCATTTTATTGAAAAACAAAAACTTTTCTCTGTTTTTATCGAACAGTTCCTTTTCCTTCATATAAACTTCTTTCAACGCGCTCAAAGCCTTTTCGTCGTCTTTGCTTTCTATCATTATGCGAAGGATAAGCGCGTAAGGGGGAAATCCCGTAAACTTTCTCACCGCTTTTTCTCTCTCGAAAAAGCCTTTGAAATCGTAAGAAACGGAAAATTTTATCGTTGGATTGTCGGGATTATACGTCTGCAACACGACTATTCCCTTTTTATCCGCTCTGCCGCACCTTCCCGCGACCTGAGTTATAAGTTGATAGGTTCTTTCGTTAGACCGATAATCCGAAAAATACAGGCTCATATCGGCGTCGAGAATGCCTACGAGCGTCACCGAAGGAAAATCGTGACCTTTGGCTACCATCTGCGTTCCGACGAGAATATCCGCTTTTTTATCGGAAAATTCCTTCAAAATTTTGAAATGCCCCTCTTTCGTGGAAGTCGTATCGTTATCCATCCGAAGTATTCTCGCGGTCGGGAAAAGTTTTTTTATCTCATCGACTATCTTTTGAGTTCCCGCGCCGTCGTAACTTAAATTTACCGATCCGCACTCGGGACACGCTTTTATCATTTTATAAGTCGCGCCGCAATAATGGCATTTCAAGACGTTGCCGTCTTTATGATAATTCAAAGAAATATCGCAGTTTTCGCATTTCGCGACGTAACCGCATTCTCTGCAAATCACCTGTCTGGAATATCCGCGCCTGTTAAAGAAAATGATCGCCTGATTTCCGTTTTTAAGCACTTCGGCTATGTTTTCCCTTAAATCCGCCGAGAAAATGCCGTTATTTCCCCTTTTTATCTCTTTCCGCATATCCACGATATCGAATTCGGGAAGATGTTTGCCGTTGATGCGGTTTTTCATTTCGGCGAGATAGTATTCGCCTGACAAGGCGCGGTCGAAAGTATCTATCGACGGCGTCGCGCTGCCGAGTATGATTTTACATTTTGAAAGTTCCGCTCTCTTCTTTGCTATATCTATCGTCTTGTATCTCGGACTCGATTCCGCGTCGTAACTTCCGTCGTGTTCTTCGTCGATAATAATCAGCCCGAGATCCGAAAGCGGCGCGAATATCGCGCTCCTCGCCCCGATCGCTATTTTCGCCTCGCCCGTTTTAAGCCTTATCCACTCGTCGTATTTTTCTCCGACCGAAAGCCCGCTATGCAGTATCGAAACGCTGTCGCCGAATCTTGCGCGGAGTTGTTTCAGCATCTGCGGCGTGAGTGCTATTTCGGGAACGAGCATTATAGCCGTTTTCCTTTTTTTTAAAACGTCGTTTATAATTCTTAAATATACTTCGGTTTTTCCGCTACCCGTCACGCCGAATAAAAGACTGACGGTTTTGTCGGTGTTTTCTATCCCCTTTATCGCAGAAATTTGCTCGTCCGACAAAGAAACGGTCTTTGAGAAAGAAAGCATTTCCCTGTACGGAACTCTTCCCGCCTTTTCGCGGACAACTTCGATAAAGCCTCTTTCTTCTAATTTTTTAAGCGTCTGATATCCGAATTTCTCGCCGATAACGCTCGTTAATACTTTCTTTTCGTCCTTTAAATATCCTATAAGATTTGCCTGCGCGGTAGAACCTTTTCTTAACGACGCGACCATCTCGAAAGGAGATATTCCGTCTTTCAAGACGGCGTAAGAAACGACTTTGTCCTTTACCCTTCCGCCGCGAAGTTCCGCCGGTATAAATAGCCTTAACGCCGCCGCGAAAGGAACGTGATACTCGTCTTTTATATATTTCGCGATACTTAAAGTTTCTTCGGATAAAACGGGAAATTCGTCTAAAACTCTGATGATCCCCTTTATTTTTTCGGGCGAAAGCGAAGATTCGGATTTTACGCGTATAACAAAGCCTTCCGTTTTCATTTTTCCGAACGGAACTTCAACTCTGTCGCCGAGCCTGACCTCGCCGTTTTTGAAATTGTAATCGAATACTCTGTCGACTTCGCTGTGCGCTATATCGACGATAACTTCGGCAATCAAAATCAACTCCGAAAATCAAATATAATAAATGGCACAAATCCCGAAAGAGTGCGCCATTTTATTATCAATATTTGGAAATCGTTACTTTTCCCTCGTAAATTTCTTCCGCTGCCTCTGTCAGAGGTTTTTTCTTGCTCGGAAGGTCGGTATAGCCCTGATTCTGGGCGTGGTCTATTATCTGTCTTGCTCTCTTGGACGCTATGACGCACAAAGCGTATTTCGAGCCCATCTTTTCAGCCAAATCGTCAATAGGCGGATTGTTTATCATTGCATTATCTCCTTTAAATTTATTCTATGTTCTGCACTTGTTCGCGCATTTTTTCTATTTCGTTTTTCATTGAAAGCCCGAAACCGGTAATCGCGATATCGTTCGCCTTCGAGCAAATGGTGTTCGTCTCGCGATTGAATTCCTGCATCAGAAAATCGAGTTTTTTCCCGACGTCCTCCGTGCTTTCGCATATCTCGCGGCATTGAGCGATATGGCTTTTCAGCCTCGTTATTTCCTCGTCGATATTCGTTTTATCGGCGAAAATCGTAACTTCCTGCAAAAGCCTCGCCTCGTCGTATTTCACTCCGGAAAGCGTTTCTTCCACTTTCGCTTTGAGTTTGCTTTTATATTCCGCGGCGAGTTCGGGCGCGCGTTTTTCGACTTTAAAAAGCAAATTTTCGACGTTTGCGCACCTCTTCAAAACGTCCTCTTTGAGTTTAAGCCCCTCTATGCTCCGCATTTTGTTGAGATTATCCAGAGCGCGATTCAAAGTATCTTCGAGTATTTCCGACAAGACTTCGGCGTCCGGATCAGAAAACTCCTCCGTTAAAACGTCCGGAAGGCGCATAAGCGAAACGGCGGTAAGATCGTTTTCCACTCCGTACTTTTCCGAAACTTTTTTCCCTATTTCGGCGTATTGAGCCGCAACCCCGTCGTCAAGAAAGATCTTTTTGCCCGAATCGGAAGTGTCGGAATATGAAACGAAAAGTTCCGCTCTTCCTCTTTTGATCTTCGCCTGAACGGTTTTTCTTATCGCGTCGTCAAACGCGACGAAACATCTCGGATATTTAGGGATAACGTCCAAAAAACGGTTGTTTACGGTCTTTATCTCTACGGTAAGTTCCTTCCCGTTTTCTTTATATTCGGCTTTGCCGTATCCCGTCATGCTCTGCATTTTTGCCAAACTCTCCCTTTTACTTGCTATATTTTACCACACTTTGAATAAAATATCAAGCGGAAAACATCTTTTTGAACTCTTCTTCGTCGATTATTTTTATTCCGAGCGCGCGAGCCTTGTCGAGTTTACTGCCTGCCGCTTCGCCCGCGACTACGAGAGTGGTGGATTTTGAAACCGAACTCTGCACCGTCCCGCCGTTATCTTCGACGATCTTCCCCGCGTCGCCGCGCTTAAATTCGGTCAAAGTTCCCGTAAACACGACGTTTTCACCGCTGAAAACTCCTTCTTTTACCTCTTTCGTTATCGGATCGACTCCGAGATTTTTCAATTCTCCGAGTTCGTTTACGTTCTCTTCGTCTTTGAAATAATCGATTATGTTTCCCGCGACCACTTCGCCGATATCGGGAATTTCAAGTAATTCTTCTTTTTCGGCTTTTAAAAGCGCGGGGACGGATTTAAATTTGTCGGCAAGATCTTTCGCCGTCTTTTTTCCTACGCAATCTATTCCGAGCGCGTAAATAAAGTTGTTCAGCGGCACTTTCTTGCTCTTCCCGATAGCATCCAAAAGGTTTTTGATTTTTTTATCCTGAAAACCGTCGAGCGATTTCAGGCTCGCCTCGTCGAGTTTATAAAGGTCGGAATACTTTTCCACGCCCCTTTCTTTGAAAAGTTGCTCGGCGGTCTTTTCGGAAAATCCGTCTATATTCATACCGTCTTTCGACGAAAAATTAGCAAATTTCGCGACTACTCTCGGCAGACAACTTCTGTTCGGACAAAAGATATTCGCGCCGTTTTCCTTTATTTCCGAGCCGCAATACGGGCATTTTACGGGCTTTTCGACCTCCGTTCCGTTATCGTCGATATTTCCTAATATTTCGGGGATAACCTCGTTACTTCTTCGAATAAGTACTTTTCCGCCGATTTTTACTCTTTTTTTAGTGAGATCGCCGTAGTTGTTGAGCGTTGCGCGTCTGACCGTCGCACCGCCGAGATCGACGGGATCGACGACGGCGAGCGGCGTGAGTTTCCCCGTTCTGCCGACTTGCCATAAAACTTCTTTTACGGTTGTTTCCGCCTCTTCCGCCTCGAATTTATAGGCGATCGCCCATCTCGGGAATTTATCGGTATATCCGAGTTCTTCCCTGTATTTTATCGCGTTGAGTTTGACGACCGCGCCGTCCGTCAATACGTCTATCTTCTTTCTTCCGACTTCGATCTCTTCGATCGCGGAAAAAACGTCGGTCAGATTATCGCATACTCTTAAAAAATCGAAAGTTTTAAATCCGTTTTTCTTTAAAAAGTCGAATATTTCGATCTGCGAAGAAAACTCGACGTCGGAAGAATAATTCACGTTGTAGAAAAGAATTTCCGGTTTTCTCTTCTCGGTGATTTTGGGATCGAGATTTCTTATAGCCCCTGCGACGGCGTTCCGCGCGTTTTTCAGTTGTTCGGTTGCCGTCTTATTGTACTCGTCGAGCACCGACAGCCTTATCACCGCTTCGCCCTGAATTTCAAGAACACCTTTACACTTTATCGCGAGCGGAAAAGATTTTATCGTTAAAGCCTGCGCCGTTACGTCCTCGCCGACCGTTCCGTTTCCGCGCGTGGTCGCCCTAACGAACTTTCCGTCCTCGTAGGTGAGACACACCGTTAAGCCGTCGAATTTGTATTCAACCGTATATACGGGCTCGCACACCTTACGTATCTTAGCGTCGAAATCTTCAAGTTCGCCGTAAGTCACCGCTTTGTCGAGGCTGTAAAGCCTGTTTATATGCTCGTGTTTTTGAAAAGCGGATATCGGCTCTCCGCCGACTCTTCTCGTAGGCGAATCTTCGAACCTTACGCCCGTTTCGGTTTCGAGTTTTTTAAGTTCGTCGTATAACCTGTCGTATTCCCTGTCCTCTACCGAAGGAGCGTCCAAAACGTAATATTCGTAGGCGTACTTATTGAGTATATCTACGAGTTCGCGCATTTTCTTTTCTTTTTCGGTCATTTTATTACCTCGATCGGCGCGATACCGAGCAAAAGAGATTTTATTCCTATTCCCTTAAAAGCGACGTCTGCCTTTACGTCGTCGCCGTTTCTGCTCATCGTTATTATCTCGCCTTCGCCGAATTTTTTATGTAAAACTTTAACTCCTACGCCGAATTCGGAAAGATTTTTATCTTTCGGCCTTTCGTTTTTCTTAGTCATTACGTTTGAAAATCCGCCTAAAAACGCGCCTTTTTTAAGCGAGCCGGAAACCGAAGAAGAATATCCGCCCTCTTCCGCGGAATATCCGCCCGATCCGTAATAAGTATTTCTTTCTCTCTCAAAACCGAAATTTTCCGTCCTGTACGAATTATAATATCCCCTTCTCGCGTTCTGTATTCCGAGTTTTTCCGCGAGGTCGTCGAGATATTCCGACTGCGCGGTCGGTCTCCTCGAACCGTATAAAAATCTACTCTTCGCCCTCGTAAAATACAGCCTTTCCATCGCTCTCGTTATCGCAACGTACATAAGCCTGCGCTCTTCTTCCTCGTCGGTGCCGTCGTCGCCCGACCTTTCTATAGGGAATATCTCTTTATCGAGTCCGCATATGAACACGCATTTGAATTCGAGCCCTTTGACCGAGTGTATCGTCGCGAGCGTCACGACGTTTCCGTCGTTTATATCGTCCGTGTCCGAACTCAAAGTAATGGAATTAAGGTATTCGGACAAAGACGCGTTCGGATTTTGCTTTTCAAATTCGTCAACTGAATTTATAAGTTCGTCAACGTTCCTTTTCTTGTCCTCGTTCTCGTCGGTACGCTCTTCGAAACAGGATAAATAATCCGTCTTTTTTATAACTTCGCGAACGAACTCGCCGAGTTTCATATTTTCTTTATCGTCGCAGAGATCGTCGAGAAGATCCCTGAATGCCCTGATCTTCTGTTTAGCGGCGGCACTCATATCGAGATTTTCGCAGTCGTAAACGCCGTCGAACACGGAAAAACCGCGCGAGGCTGAATAGTTTATTATA
>CADBSX010000192.1 GCA_902797515.1 uncultured Eubacteriales bacterium
CCGTCGTATTTTTTGAGTATGTTTTCAAAATCGACGAGTTGATGCTTGTTCACAACGCAAATAAGCATCTCTTTGTCTTCCCCGCTGTATATTCCCCTGCCCGTTATTCTCGTCGCGCTGTGTTTGAGCCTGTGGATTATCTCGTCGCATATCTCGTCGGCGCGATCGGTGATTATTATGAATTTATACGCCGACTTAAAGCCCTTTATAAGAATATTCCCTATAAACGACGAGAGAAAACAGTAAAGAAGGCAAAGGCATACCGGTTTATAGTCGTAAACCGTCTTCCCGTCCGCGCCCGTTTTCGAGTACACGAAAAACGACGCGACGGCGACGAGGGCGTTAATAATAAACGTAAAGACGAAAAAGTTTATCTCTTTTTTCTTCTCGCTCACAAATCTGGAAATTATATCCGTGCCGCCCGTCGAGGAATTTACTTTGAAAGAGAGCGCGTAAACCGCGCCCGCGATTATCCCCGCTATAAGCACTGGATATATCGTATCGACGCCGTTGGCGTTATATCTGAAACGCTCGATATCGAGAGTTCCCAAAGCGAGATATACGACCGAATAGACGACCGAATAGATAAGCGACTTTACGGCGAATTCCCTGTTCGTGGTAAAAAACGAAAACACGCAAAGCGGAACGTTGACTATAAGCGACATATATCCCAGACTGAAACCGGATTTGTACTGTATCATGGTCGCTATTCCGTTCACGCCCGCGGGCGCGAAATTGTTTTTTACTATAAAGAGTTGGTAATTGACCGCCGATACCGCCGCCGCGAAAACGATCGCGATATATTCAAGCGCTTTTCTTCCCTTTTTCATTTCTATTCAAGCACCTCGAAACCTTTTCCGCGCACCTCGACGGAGTCGTTCACTATTATAAACGCCTTTTCGTCAACGCTTTTAACTATTTGTTTCAGTTGCGTGAGTTGCCTGCTTTTAACGCAGGTCATAAGCACTTTATGCTCCGCTTTCGTGTACATGCCCGTTCCTTCGAGCATAGTCACGCCCCTCGGACTGTGGCTTATAAGTTCTTCCGCTATCGCCTCGCCCTTGTCCGAAATTATAAGGCAGAGTTTGGATTTATTTAATCCCGTTATGACGAGTTCGGAAACTTTCGTGTTCGCCACGATGCCGATCACGGCGTAAAGCATATTGAGAGGATCGCCCGTGACTATCGTTCCCGTTAATACCACCAACGCGTCCAGAACGCCTATCGCGATGGGAATATGCGAAAATTTCAGTATTTTCGCTATCACTCTGCCTAGAAGTTCCGTTCCGCCGCTCGAATACTCGAAACGGACGAAAAACCCTATTCCGACGCCCTGACACACGCCGCCGTAAAGGGCGCAAAGAAGTTTGTTGCCCGCGGCTATCGGCGGAACGAGAAAGGACACGAGATCGGTAACTCCGCCTAAAACGACTATGGTTATAAGGCATTTTAAAATGAATTTCCAACCTTTGAATTTCAAGCCGAGAAGAAGTATCGGGGCGTTGAACGCGATTATCAGAACGCCGACGGACAAATTCCCGTTCAGATAATTCACCGCGACCGCAAGTCCGCTCACGCCGCCCGCGACGATGGATTCGGGCTGAAAGAAAACGGAAGTTCCGAACGCGTAAAACACGCATCCGACGACCATAAAAAGGAAATCGGCTATCTCTTTCCCGATTTTTTTCTTATCTGTTTTTTCCATTTTTCACCTTTGTAAAAACGAAATATCCGACGCCTATGACGACCGCGCCGAGCGTGCAGTAAAGGAACAGATCGAACACCGCGTTCCAACTGTCGCCCGACGACAACGCGCCGAGCCCGTAAGAACTTACGGTACTGCCGACGTAACAAAATCCGTTTAAAAGCCCCGCGAGCAATCCCGTGTTTATCTTATCGCGAAGATAAAGCGGCGCGATGCTCGTTATAACGTTGTTCACCGAGTGCATAAGAAGGGAAATAACGCCGAAACAGAGAGTTACGAGCGCCCAATACGGAAGTCCGAGGAATATGATTATAAGCGCGGTAAAAGCCGCCGTCGCCGCGAAAAGCACCGAAGATAAAAGAACGAAGTCCTTTACGAACCTGTTTATCGCGACCGCGAGGAGCGCGCCGAAAATTCCGAGTACGGGAAGAAGAAGAGTTAAAAGTATGGAAAGAGAATCCGGCAAACCGTACGTTTCTTTGAGTATGGTCGGGACCCAAGTCTGCGTTCCGTCTTTTATAAGGTTGGCGAGTATCGCGAATACGGCGAGGACGGCGACGGCGATAAAAAGAGAAAAGGTGAGTTTCTTTTTCCCGACATTTTCCGTTCCGTCGGGCGAAGAAAGAGTTTTTCCGTCCTCTTCGACGCCCCTTTCCGTCTTTACTCTGTCAAGACCGAAAAACCACGCCGCCGCGGTGAGGACCATTATTCCCGCGCCCGCCGCGAAAATTATCTTATACACCTCGAAATGCACTAAAACCGCGCTCGCGCCGTAAACGAGAAGAGTTCCCGCGCAAGTCGTCGTCCCCATTATAAGCACCGCCGTTTTAAGGTGAGCCTTGTCGAGATTTTCGCTTAACGTAAGAAGTATCGTCGGCCACAACACCGATTGAATAAATCCGTTTATAAGCCAAAGAAATTTGATATATTCAAACGGTATTCCGAAAAACACCGCGAGGTTTATCGCCGCCGATAAGACGAGAACAGCCGAAACGACTATTCTCTTATTGTAATGCCTGCATAAAAGCCCGTGTACGACCTGTCCTATGCCGTAGGCGAAAAAAAAGAAAGACGGAACGAGCCCCGCTTCCGCTTTCGTTACGCCGTATTCGCCGATTATAGGATTTATGTTGGCGTTATAGCCGTACCTTCCGAAATATACCATGGTATAGGCGAGCCAGCACAGTATTATCATTACGGTCTGCTTTTTATTGTCGCGATTTTTTTCTTCCGTCATCATAACGAAATGATTGTACTCTTATTTGACTTAAAAGTCAACCGTTTTTAGAATTATATTCCGAGAATGCGCGAAGGAACTTCGGAAAAAATTTTTTCGGCGTATTCCGCGTCGCGTTTTTTGACTTTTTCGTAAGCCTCTTTAAGTCCGTTTTTTCTGCCGTAATGCACGTCGCTCGCGACCGCGTCGATGAGTTTTTCTTTGAGAAGTTTTTTAGCGAACGCGCAGCCGTCGCAGAAAGCGTTTAAAAGAGATCTCGCGTTCACCTGTATTTTCGCCCCCGCTCTTCTGACTTTCGCGACCTTTCCGACGTCTCTGAAATACTCGTACCTCTCGACGTGCGCTATAACGGGCGTATATCCGCATAAAGCCGTTTCGTAACATATCTCGTCTATATCCGTCTTTTCGGTATAGGGAAATTCGAGAAGTACGCAATTCCCGTTGCCGAGCGTTATGACTTCGCCCTTTTTAAGGTCCTCGATAAGTTCGCCGTAAATATGTATTTCCCTGCCGAGATACAGTTTTACGGGAATATTTTCTTTTTCAGCCGCCGCTTTGAAAGAAAGAAATTCCGAGCGGATAAAGTCGGACGAAAGTTCGAACTGCCCGCGCCGGAGGTGCGGCGTAAGGCATACCGCCGTCACGCCTTTTTCCGCCTCTTCTTTTAAAAGAGCGATGCTTTTACTTAAAGCGTCGCTCCCGTCGTCCACGTCAGGTATGATATGCGTGTGGATATCTACCATTTATTCCTTTTCCCCGCCCTTATTTTCTTCCGCTTTCGCCGTTTTCTCGCGGTCGATGAAGAGTTTGAGCAAAACCGCGAGGATAGAGATCACGAGACCTGCCGCCGCGAATACGAGCGCGTAGGTGGACCAGCCCGATTCCGACCTCAATTCTTCGCTCTCTTCCCCTCTGTTCGACACTATGTCGCTTATCTTTATCGTATTGCCGTACTGCTTGTATTCGTAATCCATCAAAACGTCGATCGCGCAGC
>CADBSX010000193.1 GCA_902797515.1 uncultured Eubacteriales bacterium
CGAAGCGCAAAAGACGTCGAGAGGAAGGGCTATCGTCAACCTCTTGCAACTTTCGCAGGGCGAGCGTATAACCGCCGTTATCCCGCGTAAAGAAAGAGTATCGGCGGCAAACGAGGACGAGGCGGAAGAAACGGAAGTCGAAACCGAGACCGCCGAGGAAGAAACGGAAGAGAAGTCCGACGAAGGTTATATCATGATGGCGACGAAGAACGGACTTATAAAGAAAACCGCCTTAAAACACTTCGATTCGATAAGAAAAGGCGGAAAGATCGCGATAAACCTCGTCGAGGGCGACGAACTTATATCCGCGCAACTTACGAGCGGTAACGACGAAATTCTCGTCGGCTCTCACCTCGGCAAGTGCATAAGATTCAACGAGACCGACGTTCGTCCGACGGGAAGAGATACGCAGGGCGTTAAGTCTATGGAACTTTCGGACGACGACTACGTTATAGATATGACGAAGATCAATCCCGGCGACACGATAATAACGATTTCTTCGGGCGGATACGGAAAACGCAGTCTTATCGACGATTACAGGTTGCAGCAGCGCGCCGGCAAGGGAATAAAAGCGGGCACTTTCAACGAGGTCACAGGTTATCTCGTCGGGATCAAGCCCGTAAACGGCGACGAAGACATTATGATGATATCCGACACGGGAATAGCGATAAGAACTCCGGTTTCGGAAATATCGCTTATCGGAAGGGATACGAAAGGCGTTAAAGTTATGCGTCTTGACGGTTGCTCCGTCGCGACCATCGCCATCGCTCCGCACGAAGAGGAAACGGAAGGCGACGAAGAATTCGCGGAAGAGGGAGAAGAACAGCCCGAAGGCGAAGAAGAATAAAATTTTAAGTTCCCGAATATCCATTTCCGCTAAAAGAAATGGATATTTTAGGCTCGATAAAAAACAATGACCGATTTTTTAAGTAAACTTAACGACGAACAGATAAAGCCCGTAATGGAAACCGAAGGCGCGGTCCTCGTATTCGCGGGCGCCGGCAGCGGAAAAACGAGAGTTCTGACGGGGAGAATCGCGCATCTCGTAAGAGATCTCGGCGTAGATCCGTATAATATTCTCGCGATAACCTTTACGAACAAAGCCGCGAACGAAATGAAAGAGCGGCTCGAAAGACTGATAGGCGACGTCGGAAATATGTGGGTTTGTACCATACACTCGATGTGCGTCAAAATTTTGAGGTCGGACGCCGACAAAATAGGTTATCAGCGGAATTTTTCGATCTATTCCGATACCGACAAAGACAAGGTTTTAAAAAGAGTTATTACTTCGCTGTCTCTCGAACCTGACAAATATCTTAAATCCGTAAAGAATTATCTTTCGACGATAAAGAGCAAAGATCTTTCCATTGAAGAATTCGAAACGGAATATAAACGCGTAAGAAACGTAAGGGATTACGTAAGGATAATCGAAGGTTACGAAGACGAACTCAAAAAGTCCAACGCTTTCGATTTCGACGATCTTCTGATAAAAACTTACAGATTGCTCGCGGGACACCGCGAAGTTCTGGAAAAGTTTTCTTCGCGTTTCCGCTATATCCACATCGACGAGTTTCAGGACACTAATACCGTACAGTGCAATATAGTAAAACTTTTATCTTTCGTTCACGGAAATATTTTCGCCGTCGGCGACGACGATCAGAGCATATACGGCTGGCGCGGAGCGGACGTAAACAATATTCTCGGATTTAACAAATCGTATAAAGACGCGAAGATATTCAAACTCGAAAGGAATTACCGTTCGACGAAAAAAATCCTCGACCTCGCGAATACTATCATAGCGGGCAACGTGAACAGGAGCGATAAAGTCCTTTGGACGGACAACGAAGAGGGCGTAAGACCGGAAGTTTACGTCGGCGAAGAGGAATCGGAAGAGGCGCAATATACCGCCGTAAAGATAAAGACTTTGCTTGAAAAAGGATATAAATATTCCGATTTCGCCGTGCTTATGCGAATAAACGCCCTGTCGCGGTCTTACGAACAGGAATTTATGAAATACGGTATTCCTTGCAGAGTTTACGGCGGTTTCAAATTCTTCGAGAGAAAGGAAATTAAAGATCTTACGGCGTATTTGAGAATACTCAATAATCCGCTCGACAACGAGGCGATTTTGAGAATTATCAACGTGCCGAAAAGAAAAATAAAAAAAAAATCGGTAGAAACTATAATAAACTATTCAGCCTCGCGCTGTTTTGCCGTGTTCGACGGCGTTTACGACTGCGAAAATCTCGA
>CADBSX010000194.1 GCA_902797515.1 uncultured Eubacteriales bacterium
CCGTATTCTTCTAAAAGTTCGGGCTTGTCCCGCCAATCCTCTTTGACTTTAACGAAGGTCTTTAAAAACACTTTCGCGCCGAGGAATTTTTCCATATCCTCTCTCGCGAACGACGCCGCCGCCTTTAAAGCAGCGCCGTTTTTGCCTATTATTATCGCCTTGTGGTTCTGTCTTTCGCAGATTATTTCGAGATCGACGTCGTAAACGCCGTTTTCGCGCCGCGAGAACTCGTTTACTTTCACCGCCACGCCGTGCGGTATTTCCTTTTCGTATTTAAGGAGTATCTTCTCGCGCATTATCTCGGCGACCATAAATTTTTCGGACTTGTCCGAAACGTATTCGGGATCGAAAACGTAATCGCTTTCGGGAAGATATTTAAGTATTGTTTCGAGGAGTTCCCCGACGTTCTTCCCTTTCCTTGCCGAAACGGGAATTATCTCTTCGACCTCCCCCGCGGACGCGAGTTTCAAAAGCCCTTCGGGGATCTTTTCTTTCGGCATTATATCCGTTTTTGCGAGTACGGCGATAACGGGAGTCCCTTTCCCGATAAATCCTTTCAGAAGATCGACGTCCTCGTCCGATATTCCCTCGTGTCCGTCCGCGACGAAAAGTATCGCATCCGTTTCCTTCGCCGCTTTTCCCGCGTCTTTGCGCATACGGCGGCCGAGAACGCTTTTCGCCTTGTATATCCCCGGCGTGTCCTCGAACACTATCTGGTATCCGTCGGTCGTCAAAACTCCGTATATCCTGTCTCTCGTCGTCTGCGGTTTCGGGGAAACTATAGAGACTTTTTCGCCGACGAGTACGTTCACGAGAGTGGATTTTCCCGCGTTCGCCCTGCCTATCACCGCAACCGTTCCGCACCTTTTCATAGCCTTTGCAAACCTATTCTATCCATTACTTTTTCCGCGAGCGCGGTCATTTCTTCTTCGTCTTTTTTCTCAACGTGGTCGTAGCCGAAACAGTGGAGAAAACCGTGAACGGCGAGATACGTGACCTCGCGTTTTAAAGAGTGCCCGTACTCTTCCGCCTGTTCTTCCGCCCTTTTAAGGCAGATACAGACCGAGCCTATAAAAAGCGTTCCCGTTTCTTCGTCTATATCGTCGGGATAGTCCTTTTCTCTCAAAACCTTTCCGCGTATGCCGTCGAGGTAGGGAAAAGACAGGACGTCCGTCACTCTGTCCGTGTTTCTGTGATCCCTGTTGAGCGACCGTATTTCCTCTTCCGATAAAAAGGACAACTCTATCGAGAGTTTTTCCGTCTGCCCGAGCAAGGAACAAACGGCGTCCGCCGCCTCGTCTATCGGGAATTTTTTTATCTCTTCGTCGTCGCAGACGATCTTTAATCCCATTATTCGTCGTTCCTCTTTCCTATGCGCAGTTTAGGATATTTCACTCTGTCGTGATATACGCCCGTAAGGCTGTTCGTGAGCGAACGCCTTATAATATCGAGGTCTTTCATAGTGAGTTCGCACTCGTCGAACTGTCCGAAATCCATCCTCTCTTCGATTATTTCCCTGACCGCCTTTTCGACGTTCTCGTGCGAGCGGTCGGCGACCGTCCGTACCTTTGCCTCGCAGCCGTCCGCTATCATTATTATCGCCGCTATCTTCGTCTGCGGTTTAGGTCCCTGATACGAGAAGTTCGCGACTTCGAGTTCGCCCTCGGTGTACTTTTTCGCTTTCATATAGAAATACCGTATAGGCATAGTGCCGTGATGTTGAAGGGCGACGTCGGCGAGTATCTGCGGCAGGCGGTATTTCCTTATAAGGTCGTATCCGTCTTTCGCGTGCGAACGGATAATATCCGTCGAAAGTTCGGGCGTTAATTCGTCGTGCGGATTGTAGCCCTGTTGGTTTTCCGAGAAAAATTCGGGCTGTTTGAGTTTGCCTATATCGTGGTAATAAGCGCAAGCCCTCGCGAGGAGCGCGTTTTCGCCTATCGCCGAAGCGCACGATTCCGCGAGCGTGGAAACGACGAGCGAGTGGTTGAACGTCCCCGGGGCGTTTTCTATAAGCGCCTTTATAAGTTTGGATTTGTGATCGGTTATTTCCGCGAGCCTGTAAATGGTGAGAACTTTGAAAGCCGCCTCGAAAAAGGGCACGAGCGCCATCATCAGAACGACCGACAGCATACCCGAAGTCACGCTCTGCAAAGCGAACGCCGCGGGAGAAACTTTGAACGCGTCGAACTCTATCATCACACAGTTTACGAATATAGGTATCGCGAGCGCAAATCCCATGGTGAACACGCGAAGGCGCGAAGATATGCCGTAAACGAGATATATCGCGAGAAGTCCGGTGAAAAATCCCGTTATAAGGCAGGAATACACCGTCTGAATCTTTATCGGATCGACGGCGAGAAGAAGGTCGCCCAAAAACATAAAGAGGCTGGACGCCACGTTCATGAATATCGCCGATTTTCTGTCGATAAGAAGAAGAGTGAGAAGGGCGCAGAGCGCGAA
>CADBSX010000195.1 GCA_902797515.1 uncultured Eubacteriales bacterium
CCGAAAGTTGAGTCGAGTCCGCGCTCGCGTAGCCGCCCCTCGTTATTCCCGCGCCGTAGTCTATATCTTTGTTCGCGTGGAACCTTACGAGAAGAGTCCACTTGTCGTGAACGGACGTCGTCGCGCCGTTATCCGTCGAATAGGTCTTGACGAATATCGCGAGCGAGTCGTTCGCGCGGACTATCGCGAGGCGCAGAGTGGTGTCTTCCGATTTCGGATTAGCCGCGGGATTGTAGAAAGTTTCCCTGTTGCCGCCGATATGGCTTTCGGGAATCCATTTATCGTCCGCGGTCATGAACAGCCACGCATTGCCCGCGGGATTCGTTCCCATCATGATTTTCAAATTCAAGTCGGATTCTGCCGCATAATCGCCCGTCGGCGCGCCGCCGTGAATGACTATGCCCGCCTCTCTCTTCATGCCCGTGGCGTCGGGCGAGAAGTCGAAGGTGTGAAGGTCGAAGTAAGCGACGTAATCGCCGTCCGCTTTATCCTTATAGTAGCCTTCTTTCTGTCCGTAAACGAGGTTTTCTTCGTAATATCCGGTATCGGGATTGTAAACGAACGCCGCGGGATAACCTTGCGCGTAATCCTTGCCGTTTACCGTCGTTTGAGACAGAATATAAGACGACTTTTCGATAAGTTCGTCCGATCTCGCCGTCGCCTCGTCGAACGCCTGTTTGGTCTGCGCGTCGTCGTCGCTATAATCGACGTCGTACATATAATAGCCTATACCCGTGCGGAAACATACCATACCGATACCGTTCTGCGTTCCCGTCGAGAAGAACAGACGGAGTTTCTCGTTGAGCGTCGCGAGCGATTTGTTCGCCTTCGCCGCGTATTCGGTAACTCCCGCGGGAGCAAGCGTAAAGCCTAATTGTCCCATCGCGTTATAGACGTATATCACGTTGTTATAACGTATCACTTTGAAGATAAACTCCGCGCCCGCCTTCGTGAATCCGCTGTTGCCCGGCAGGTTTTTGGTCGCGAAACCGTTGAACGAAACTTCTTCGCCGTCGAGGTTCAGACACAACTTGCCCGTTTCCCAGTGCGCCGCTTTGAGTTGCATAAGTCTGTTCGAGCCGCCGCCCGCCGTGATAAGCACGCCTACGACGTCGCCCGCCGTCCAATAGTTGGTCGGATCTTTCCAGCCTACGTCTTCGAGTACCTTTATATCCGCGTCTATTACGTAATCGCCGTTCATAACGCCGCTCTTGTAGTACTGGATCGCGTTGCCGGTATTTTCGGGATCGGTGGTATATTTGCCCGTATCCTTATCGAAAGCGAATTTTCCGACGTTGTTGTTGGTCGTAAGTCCGTTGACGGTCACCGCGCCCCAACCGCGCGATATAGCGGTTATGCGTTCTTCGAGTTCGGAAACGCCATCGATCGTAAACCCGTAAGAGACGGGCTCGTATCCCTCTATATCCATTTCGAGCGTGTATTCGCCCGATACGTCGAACGTCTTTCCGCCGACTTCCACCGCGCCTTTTTTGAGCATCGAAACGTTGATGAAACCGCGCGAGTTGCTCTCGCCCGAATAGATGAAGAGATTGCCGTCGCCTTTTATAACGTATTTTTCGCCCATCAGCGTCTTGCCGTCGCTTCCTACGACTTCGAGGGAAACGTCCGCCGCTCTGTCGGACGGAAGTCTTTCGAACGACGCCTCTATATTCACGTCGCCGTCCGGAACGAACGACCACAAAGCGTTATTCGCCTCGCTTACGAATTCGTCGTAGCGGCTCTCGCCGTTTACTTTGATATCCCCGAGTATCCAGCCCGAACGCGGATTGACGCGGACGGGAACGGGAAGTCCGTCTTTTACCGCCGTGTATTCGCAAGTGACGTCGCCGCCGCCCGTAACGGAAGTTTCGACGAAGTTGACGTATCCGCGAAGAATTTCGGTGAGTTCGTCGGATTTATCCGAATAATCTTTGAAAGACCAGTCGGAATACTCCGCTCTGCCGTTGGTGAAGAAACCGATTATGCATTCGCCTTTGACTCTCTCGACGTATTCCATAGCGAAATACTCGCCGTTGACGAAATAATAGAGGTTTCCGCCCTGCTTTATAAGTTTGAGCCTTACGCTTTCCTCTTCGTAGCCCGTTATTACCGTGCGGTTTATTCCCTGCTGACCTACCCATTGTCCGCCGTCGGTCGCTCTGCCCGTGATTATCTGTACGTTTTTACGGGATAAAAGCGCGTCGGCGTAGATGGCGTATATCGAGAACAGAGTTTTGGTGTTGAACACGAAAAATCCGCAGTGAGGATAACTTCCCGTCGCCTTTTCCGGCTTTATCGTGGTTTCGGCTATAAAATCGACCGCCCTGCTCTTCGCGTTGCCCTCGTCGTCCTGTCTTATCCAGAGTATCTGCGTTCTGTCAACGAGACTCGTAGCCGTCTTGTTTTCGTCGTCGATTATCCACTGATCGGACGCCGCCTCGCCGTGAACGGCGTGCCCGACGTACGGGGAATCGTATTTTAAGACGAGCCCGTGTTCGTCGAACGTATAATACGTTTTATATCTTCCCTCGTCGGTAAGTCCCGCGTAGTGAAGTCCGCGGCTAGGTCTCGCCGAGTAGCGGACGTAAAGCCTTATCGCGCTCGGAAGTCCGTATTCGTTGAGTTCGTCCTCGGTATAGTGAAGTTCGTTCCAAGGAACGAAGAGTTCCGCCGACATATACTCGGTGTTCTCGCTGTTCAGTTCCCCCTTGACGTAAGATTTCGCCTCGTATTGATTGTTGTGCTGGCAGAGCGAATTCTTCGCGTCGATCTCCACTATAACGTTGTGCATAGGATGCTGGTTCTGCATCCTGTCGTTTAAGTTTACTTCGTCCTCTTTCGCTATCTGGATATAAAATTCCGTGTTCTTGTTGTAGGCGTGTTTAGCCTCCCATAAAACGTTCGTATCGTACGACATCGCGCCGACGTAAACGCCCTTTTCGGTGAATATCGTCGTGTATTTCGTGACGCCCGCGGTGTGTTCCCACTCCATATAGTTCTGTTCCTGCCAAGCGGGCTCGTCGAGTTTTCCGTCTATCGTCATAAAGGCGTCGGGCGTGGCGCGCATAGGCTGATCGAAAACGTATTCGTAAGCCTTGCCCTCGCCGTCGGTCACCAAAGTCACCGCGGTCTCGCCGCAGGAAACCGCGAAAAGAGCCGCCGTCGCCGCGCAAAACGCCGCCGCGAATATTTTTAAAACCTTCTTTTTCATATTATTTTCCCCCTTACGCGCCGAGTATTTCTATATCGGATATGCGGATCTGCTTGCCCGAACCTAAAAGTTTGTTTATCGAAAGGTCTATTTCGATAGCCTCCACTTTCAGTTCGTCGAACGTCGCGACCGCCGCCGCGCCCGGCTGTATCCACGCCTGATCGGCGTTATAATACGCTTTGTCGAAACCGAGTTTTCTTATATAGCAGTTCTTCGCCGACGCGTCCATATAATCGGGCGCTTCCGAAAGGCGGAAACGTATTCCGTCTATTTCCGAAAAGGCGTAATCGTAGTTGTAACTGTTGTGTATAAGTATTCCCCTTACTCTCTTCGGCGCGTCGAACGTTAACGTGATCGTCGTCGATTTGTCCGATTTGAATTCTCTGTTTTGATAATAGTTGGTCGTGACGACGAGACCGTCGTTTAAATATTTTATCGTCGATTTGTCGCCGTTCGTCACCGTTATCGTAGCCTCTCCCGCGACGTTGGTATATCCCGTATATACCGACGGAAGGGCTTGCAGACTCAAAGTAGGTCCGTTCGCTATCGGTACGGGGAAATTCACGCGGTCGTCCTCTATCCAGACCATTTTCGAAAGCGCGTAAAGTCTGCCTATATCGCGCGTTCCGAAAGGTTCGGGCCATTCCCAATGCGCTATCCACCACTCGTTATCGACGTTCAAGAACTGAACGTGTCCGAGGTTGGACATAAAGTCGTTCGCGCCGTCAACGCCGAGGATCATACCGAAAAATCTGTTCTTCGGGAAGGTGAATTCGTCTCCCGCCGCGCCGAGCGGCGAATGCGACGTCGCCCAATGGATGTTGTAATCCGCCGACTGAACGCCCGTAAGCGTGGTTGACATATAGTAAACCGTCTTGCCGTCTTTGTCTTTATTCGTAAAGACCTGCGCGCCTTCGCGGACGCCGCGGCTGCCGATGCCTACGTGACCGTTGAAATCGGGATTAGCCGTTCCGTCCTCGAACTTCTCGACGTTTACCGTTCCGTCCGCCCATACGTTCGTCAAGTTCCAACTCGACGACTTCCAGCGGGGATACGCGGGATCGTTCGGATATTCTTCGTTTACTTCCGCGCCGTCGTATATAGGCGCGTTCTTCGAGGGATCGCCTTTATAGAGCGCGCGGACGCAGTTGAGCGTGCCGCCGCCGATGCAGAGCGAAAGCGTCGTATAGTCGGGCGTTACCGGATCTTTCATCTTCATGCCCCAGACCTCGAAACCGTTCTGTCCGCCCTGCTTGTTGAAATAGAGGTAAAGATCGCCGTTTTCGTCCCTGAAAGGCGTAGGATCGGCGTAATAATTGTAATGCGGCGTGTCGTTGCCCGTCATGGACGCGAGATCGAAATACTTCTCGAACATAAACGTCGGATTTTTCTCGTCGAGGATCTCCCCGTTCGGATTTTCAGCCGTCGCGTCGCCGTAAATATTCTCGGACGTCGCGAGGACGAACGGGCCCGCCGGACTTTCCGAAACGGCGACTCCGCCGTACCAGCCGTTGCTGACGTACTCCGCGCCTTCTATCCCGCCGTCGTTCACTCGCGCTTTCGCGCCGAAATACAGGTAATATTTATTCGTAGTCTTGTCGTAAATGCACTCGGGAGCCCAGAACGCCGAAGTCATCCAAGCGTCCATACTCACCTTTACGCCGAAACCGTTGTCCGCCGCTCCGCAAAGCTGCCAGTCGTTGAGGTCCTTCGAGCGAGTCACCGCGCAGAACGAATAGAATTTTCCGTCCCTCGCGCTTTCGTGTATTCTGCCGTCCTCGCCGGTCGGAATGCCCGTATTTCCTACTCCGCCCGCGCCCGACATATACTGATAGAAATAGCCGCCGAATTCCTCGTTTTCTTCCTTGCTCACCCAGATTACTCCGCTGTCGCCGCCGAGAAGTTCGGAAGTGTTGCGGTATAAAAGCGAAGTGTCGTAGCCGCTTTCATAATCCGAGCCGTCGAAGTGTCCAAGTTCGAAACCGCCGTAGATCTTCTTTTCCCCGCAAGAGGCGAAGAGAAGAGCCGTCGCCGCGGCAAGAACTCCCGCGATGATTTTTTTCATCATTTTTTTCTCCTTTATTTTACTTTTCTTTATTTTTTCCTTTATTTTTTATATCGTTAAGGGGCTCGTAGAAACGCAGTTCCGCTACGTTTATACGACACCGGCTATTATCCTTTAAGTCCCGAAGAAATCGCAACTCCTTTCAGGATGTATTTCTGCGAGATAAGATACATTATTATA
>CADBSX010000196.1 GCA_902797515.1 uncultured Eubacteriales bacterium
TCGTATTCGTTTCGGAAAATCTGTAATATCTTTCCCAAATGGAATTTATATTTTCTTCGGATATTCCCTTTCCCGTATCTATTATTTCAAGCAATATTTTATCATTATCCGCCGTAAGAAAGACTTTTACGGTCTTGTCCTCGCCCGTATAATTCACGGAGTTCCCGATCAGATTATATAAAACTCGTTCGATTTTATTCTCGTCGGCATAAGTTATAAGGTCGGGCGCAACGTGATTTTCTATTTTATATCCGTCGTTTTCCACGAAAGGTGAAAATCTTGCGATAACTTTTTCGGTGAGATCGGAAAGGTTTATTTCCGAAAGTTCGAGCGCATCGACGTCCGATTGAAGTTTTGAAAGATCCAAAATATCGTTTACGAGCATCGTAAGCCTGTCGGCTTCGTCGATAATAACCTGCGTGTGTCTTTCGCGTTTTTCCTTGTTATTTCCCGAAATATCCTTTATCATTTCCGCATAAGCTTTTATCATGGTCAGCGGAGTTTTCAAGTCGTGAGAAACGTTCGCGAGAAGATCTCGTAATAGAATTTCCGACTTCGATATCTCTTCTTTCGCAAAGTTGAGAGTGTCGGCGAATTCGTTGAGTTCCGCGTATCTGCTGCCCGTTACGAAAGAAACCGTATTGTCGCCGCTCGCCCATTTTGCGGCGGTTTTAGACATTTCGTCTATCGGCTTTGATATTTTGACCGATAAATACCAAGAAATAATTATTCCGATAAGCACGACGAGAACGGTAATGGTCAGAAGTTGTAACCTTACAATATTTAGCGTTTCGACGATATTTTCCCTCGAACTCGTCAAAACAAGGAAATCGCCGTTCAATTTCGTAACGTAAACAAACGAGCATTCCGCGTCTTTTCCGTAAACGGAATTTATTTCAAAATATGCGTTTTTTTCTGAAATTTTAAAAGCGTTTACGGCTTTTTCGATCGCGTCGGAACAGTTTTTTCCGATTTCCGCGTCCGAAGGATAGATCAAATCCGAATTTCTGAACACGTAAACGCTTATTCCCTGTTCCGCGCTCTCGGTTACTTTTTCCGAAAACTCGACGCTGTCAACGCTTTCGCACGAAGAAAGGCTCGATCCGATTTTTTTCATGCTTTCCGTTTTTGCGTTCTGATAAAATCCTTCGAGGAAAAGCATCTGAAATATCCATACCAACGATATGATAATCGCCGTAAACAGCATGAAATACAGCAAAATGCCGAATTTCATTTTTTTGTATTTTCGTTTCATACCTCGAATTTATAGCCCATGCCCCTCAAAGTCACGATAAATTTTCTGTACTCTTTTAAATTGCCGCGCAACATTTTAACGTGAGTATCGACCGTTCTGTCGTCGCCGTAAAAATCGTATCCCCAGACGTCCGAAAGCAGTTTTTCGCGTGACAAAGCGATGCCTTCGTTCTTTACCATATAAAAAAGCAACTCGTATTCTTTCGGAGTAAGTTCTGCTTTTTTACCGTCAACGAATACGTTTCTGCCGGCCATATCTATTTCGAGTCCCTCGAATTTGAGAGTTCTGACCGTATCGTTTTCTTTTTTCACGGTGTTTCTTTTAAGAACGGCGTTTATTCTCGCCATAACTTCTTTCGGCGAAAACGGCTTGACGACGTAATCGTCCGCACCTATCTCGAAACCGAAGAGTTTATCGTATTCTTCCCCCCTCGCCGAAAGCATTATCACGGGAATATCCTTTATTTTCTTGATCTCTTTTACAGCCGAAAAGCCGTCGAGTTTAGGCATCATCACGTCCATCAGAACGAGATCGTAATGATTTTGTCTGCACTTTTGTACAGCCTCCATTCCGTCTCCCGCCTGATCGGGCGCGTAGCCCTCGAACTCCGCGTACTCGCAAAGAACTTCCCTGATCTTCGCTTCGTCGTCAACTATAAGTATCTTATACATAAAATCCACCTTTTATATTGTAACATCAATATATTATAACGGTAAATCGATCGAGTGAAATATTCGTGAAATTATAACTCGGTTATTTCCGAATTACCTTTTATCTTATAAACTTTTCCGCCCGCGGAAACCGTGTTTTCGTAATTTTCGTCGATAAAAACGGCAGCGGAATTGTTTTCGAGTCCGTACCATATATTTTCACCGTTTAAAAATTCCGATAAAAAATCCTCTTTTCTCTCGTCAAAATGCGGGCACGCGCCGCCGCGCAATATTCCGAGTCCCTTTTCAAAGGCGTACTTTCCGCCCGAAATTTTCGCGCTGTCGGTATAAATATCCTCGAACCAACATATTGCGCCCGCGGAAAGACCGCATAATACCGTTCCCTTTCCGTAAGCCCTTCTTATCATATCGGCAATACCGCTCTTTCGCCAATTTTCAAGCATAAAGAGCGTGTCGCCGCCCCCGACGTATATCATATCGGCGACGTCGAATTTACCCGTCAGTTTTTCCGTGCTCATTTCGCCGAATACGCTCAACGCGCAATCGGTCTTAAAACCGAAAATTCCCGTATAAACTTTATGAAAAGTATTGTAATACGGCATACTGTCGTGACTTGCCGTGCCGACGAATAACGCCGTCGGGCGTTTTCCTTCCGTTTTCGATTTTACGATATTCGCTACGTATTCGTCGATTTTCAGAGTTTCTCTCGCGCGGAGTTCTCCTCCGCCTATCGCTATCAAAGTCCTTTTCATAGTAAAATTATACAATATTCAGGCGTTATATATCAAACGAATTGTTTCAAATTGAAAAAAATTTAAAAATTTTTCATTTTTTTATCAAAATATTTTGTATTTTCATAAGAATATGATATAATTTTAAAAAATTTTATCCGGAGGACATATATGAAACGCGAAAACGCATACGTAAATCAGGTTATTCAGTCCGTAAAAGAAAAAAATCCCGAAGAAAAGGAATTTATCCAAGCGGTGACCGAAGTTCTGACTTCCCTTATTCCCGCGGTCGAAAAAAACGAAGAACTTTACAGAAAACATTGTATTTTGGAAAGAATAGTCGAGCCCGACAGGATAATTTCTTTCAGAGTGGTCTGGGAAGACGCGCAGGGAAATTATCAGGTAAACCGCGGATACCGCGTCCAGTTCAACAACGCGATAGGTCCTTATAAAGGCGGTCTTCGTTTTCATCCGACCGTAAATCAAGGAATTCTGAAATTCCTCGGTTTCGAGCAGACTTTCAAAAACAGTCTTACGAGCCTTCCGATGGGCGGCGCGAAAGGCGGTTCGGATTTCAATCCCGTAGGAAAGACCGATATAGAGATAATGCGGTTTTGCCAGAGTTTTATGAACGAACTTTACCGCCATATAGGTCCTAACCTCGATATTCCCGCGGGGGATATCGGCGTCGGAGGAAGAGAAATAGGATATTTGTTCGGACA
>CADBSX010000197.1 GCA_902797515.1 uncultured Eubacteriales bacterium
ATCTGTATTATAATCGCGGTGCTCGGTTTCAACTTCATAGGCGACGGACTTCGCGACGCGCTCGATCCGAAGCAGCGGCGTTGACGGCGAAAGGAAGATATTTTTCAGATGAAATTAAAGAATTTATTTAAAAAAGACGGCGGGGAAAACGCCGCGAATAAGTCGGATAAGCATTATTTGAGCGGGAGCGAGATCAGAAAGATCGCCAAAGCGAACGCGAAAGAAATGCGCAGGCTCGAAAAGGCGAAAAACCGCAGAATACCGGAATCCGAATATACGACCGAAATGAAAGACGAAAACAACATCCTCGAAATCGAGGATCTTCACTCGTATTTCTTTACCGATCAGGGCGTAGTCAAAGCGGTGAACGGCGTAAGTTTCAATATTCCCGTTAATTCCACCGTCGGCGTCGTCGGGGAGTCGGGCTGCGGAAAATCGGTCACGAGTATGTCGGTAATGCGCCTTCTGCAAGGTCCTACTGGGCAGATAGTTGACGGCGCGATCCGCTTTAAAGCGAGCGACTTCAAACGCGACGAAAAGGGCAAACCTATTCCCGTTTACGAAAAGGACGAAAACGGCGACGTCGTTTACGAGGCGGTTGTGGATAAAAACGGCAATCCGAAAAAAGATAAAAACGGCGAACCGGTTTTAAGACCTAAACAACTCAAAGACTCGTCGGGGCTCGGCGTTTACGAAAAGGAAGAAAAAGTTTTCGATATCGCCAAAACGCCTATAAAAGAGATGTACAGGATACGCGGCAGACAGATGGCGATGGTTTTCCAAGAGCCTATGACGTCGCTCAATCCCGTGTTCACGATAGGAAACCAACTCGACGAGGTAACTCTTTTACATATTCCGGGGGCAACGAAACAGATAGCGAAAGAGCGTTCGATAAAAATGCTCGAAATGGTCGGCATCGCGCTCCCCGAAAGAGTTTACGCGTCTTTCCCGCACGAACTTTCGGGCGGTATGCGGCAGAGAGTAATGATCGCCATGGCTCTCGCGGGCGAGCCGAGGCTTATCATAGCGGACGAGCCGACGACGGCTCTCGACGTCACGATACAGGCGCAGATACTCGAACTTTTCAACGAGTTAAAGACGAGAATAAACGGCTCGATACTTCTTATTACTCACGACCTCGGCGTTATCGCGGAAATGGCGGATTACGTCGTCGTAATGTACGCCGGAAGGATAATCGAGAAAGGAACGGCGTCGGAGATATTCCACAATCCCTTGCATCCTTATACGCAGGGATTGCAGAAGTCGAAGCCGACTATGAAATCTTCGGCGGATAAACTTTTCAATATCCCCGGGAACGTTCCTAATCCGATAGATATGCCCGATTACTGTTATTTTAAAGAGAGATGCTCGAAATGCATAGGCAAATGTTCGGGCGAATATCCGTGTATGGTACAGGTAAGTCCGACTCACTTCGTCGCTTGCCACTTGTACGGGACGGAGGAAAAATAAAATGGAAGAATTGAGAAAGGATGATCCGATTACCGCGGAAAACGCGGATAACAACGAATTTGCGAATTACGACGACGAGGCGGAAGCCGGAAGAGAGGCGGAAGAGAGGAAAAAGAGGGAAGAGAGCGACAGACTTCTTCCCCCCGACGAAGACGCTATTTTAGAAGTACGGCATCTGAAAAAATATTTCGTACTCAAAAAAACCTTGCTCGGAAAGCCTATATCGTCTTTAAAAGCGGTTGACGACGTTTCTTTTAAGGTAAAAGAGGGCGAAACGCTCGGTATCGTCGGAGAATCGGGCTGCGGAAAGACGACGATGGGCAGGACGGTATTGAAACTCTACCAGCCGACGGGCGGGCAGATATTCTTCAAGGGCAAAGACATAGCGGGCTATAAGTCCAAAGAAATGCGGGCTTTGAGAACTCAGATGCAGATAGTCTTTCAGGATCCCTATTCGTCGTTGCCGCCGAGAAGTACGGTCGGGGATATCCTCGCCGAGCCCGTAAAGGTACACGGAATAGTGCCGAAATCGCAGATAAAAGAATACGTTTTAAGCCTTATGGAACAGTGCGGACTTCGGGATTATTATTACGAGAGATATCCGCACGAATTTTCGGGCGGGCAAAGACAGAGGATCTGCATAGCGCGCGCCCTCGCGGTCAATCCCGAACTCGTCGTCTGCGACGAGCCCGTTTCGGCTCTCGACGTGTCAATTCAGGCGCAGATAATAAATCTTCTCAAAAACTTGCAGAAGAAGAGAAAACTCACGTATATTTTTATTTCTCACGACTTATCGGTGGTTAAATACATATCCGATAAAATAGGAATAATGTATCTCGGCTCGATGGTCGAATTCGGGAACAAAAAAGAGATTTTCGATAATCCTATGCATCCTTACACGATCGCGCTTTTTTCGGCTGTTCCTAATCCTAATCCCGACGAGAAGTCCGAACACGTGATACTCAAAGGGGATATTCCTTCCCCGGTAAATCCGCCGAAAGGCTGTAAATTCCACACGAGATGCCCGAGCGTAATGGAAATATGCAAGCATATCGCGCCCGAATATAAGGAATACGAAGAAGGGCATTTCGTCGCTTGCCATTACTGCGAGCAAGCGTTAAAAAACAAGGAAAATGTCTGAAAAAAAGAAGAAGGAAAAGATAATATATTACGACGACGGCTCGACCGTCAGCGATATGTCGGAAGTAAAGGGCGGAATAGTCGATAAAACTCGTCCGAAAGAAGGCGGTAAAAAACGAGTGAATTCGACTTTCGGCGAAAAAATGCGCACCTACTTTACGACGGTAAAAATGATGCTCGTTCCGATGTTCGTCGTGTTATTTATTCTCGCTCTTTTATTTCTGATAACGACGCTTATAGCGAACGCGCGATAAACGCGGATATGCGACGCGGCAAGCGAAACTTCGCTTGCCGCGTCGCATTATATATTTATAAGTGTAACATATCTCATCAATAGTTTCCGAAAAAGGCGGCGTTTCAGCCCTTTTTGCCGACCATTCGCTTGAAGTACGCGAGTA
>CADBSX010000198.1 GCA_902797515.1 uncultured Eubacteriales bacterium
AGATGCGACTTCTCTTTACAGGCGAGAATGTCCGAGCGAACGCGACGGACACGTCGTCTTGTGAATATACGGCTTAATATCGAGCGGTTCAAATCCCTTCATCCGCACCAAAATACCGACGGGAGAGCAAACCGCTCTCCCGTCGGTATTTTATATTTTTTCAAGCCTTATAGATATTTACGATTGATTTTATCGGAGAAATAAGTTATAATATCGATATGAACATTTACGAAACAGACCTTACGCACGCCGTGCTGGAAAAACTTATCTTTCTCTCCGAAAAATGGGAAAAAGAAAACAGTTGCTACGGCTACCGCGCGAATAAAAAAGAAGATATAGACGGTAATCGGATATTTTTAGCCGAAGAAAACGGCGAAATAATAGGTTATCTCTTCGGGAAAACGGACGTTAAAGCGAATATGTCTTCGGTATTCCCCGACGACGTTCCGTTTTTCGAGATAGCGGAAATTTACGTCGTTCCCGAAAAACGATCGAAAGGCGTAGGGCGCGCTCTTTTCGATTTTGCCGCGGAAAAAGTAAAATCGGAAGCCGATTATATCATTCTTTCCACCGCGACCAAAAACCAAAAAGCGATCCTGCACTTCTATATCGACGAAGTCGGTATGTCTTTTCACAGTGCGCGGCTCTTTAAGAAAATAAGATAAAAGTTTGTAAAACGGGCGGGGCGGGAGCAAAAATGCTCCCGCCCCGATTTAATAAGGGATCTGAACGCGCGGGATGTCGCAAAATTATCTTTTAAAATCGGATATACGGGCATTTACTTGCCGTCAACGCTTGAATTTCGGTGAAAAATATGATATAATTGTAATCGATTTTATAAGTAAAACCGAAAGGGGTTGTTTATGACATACTATACTCCGCTTATAATTCTTGTGTGGCTGTCGTTAGCGATCCTCTGCGTGCTCGCAAAAGAAAACGACAGGCTTTCCAAAGAAAAAAAGCATATTCTGTATTTTACGTATACGATCGTCGCCGCCGCCGCTTTGTCGGAGTGGCTCGGCGTTCAATTGAACGGTAATACCGCCGTTTCTTCATTGTGGCTGCGGATAGTAAAACTGTTCGATTATATCCTTACTCCGCTCGCGGGCGGCGCGATAATTCTTCAATTCCAGACGAAAAGCATTTGGAGAAAGGCGATTTTTACGGTCCTTATCGTCAACACCGTTTTCCAGACGGTTTCTTTTTTCACGGGATGGATGATCTCGATAAACGCCGAAAACCGTTATTCGCACGGAAACGGATATAACGTTTACATCGTTTTTTATCTCGTCATTACTTTCCTCGTTATATTGGATTTCGCCGTGTACGGCAGAAAATTCCGCAAGCAAAACCGCTTTTCGCTTTTCTCGATAATGTTTTTCGCAATAGCGGGTATCCTGATCCAAGAAATAATGGGCGGAGAGGTCAGAACGGCTTACGTTTCGATAACAATTTGTTTATCGCTGCTTTTCATACATAATTCCGAATATGCTCAACTCGCGTCCGACGACCGCTTGCACGAGCAGACGATGCGCATTTCCATCGATCCGCTGACGGGCATTTTAAGTCGATACGCTTATAATGCCGAAATTCAGGAATTGAACTCCCTGCCGTCTTTGCCGCGCGATCTCGTCGTGTTTTCGATCGACGTTAACGGACTTAAAACCGTAAACGACTCGCTCGGTCATATCGCCGGCGACGAATTGATATGCGGCGCATCGGACTGTATCTCTTCCGTGTTTACTCGGTTCGGCAAGTGTTTCAGGACGGGAGGGGACGAGTTCATCGTTTTCGCGCGCATTGAAAAAGAAAAGATAAACGAACTTACCTGCCTTATAGCGGAAAAAGCCGAAGCGTGGCACGGAAAAGAAGTGACTTCTCTGTCTTTGGCAGTCGGAAACGCCGTCGCGGACGAACATCCCGACGTTTCTCTCGAAAAACTGATAACCGCCGCCGATCAGGAAATGTATAAAGCGAAAAACGATTACTATATGAACGAGGGAATAAACAGAAGAAGAAGTTAACGGCAATGGCGTCAGATAAAAATTTTTTAAACTACGTACTCGATCAG
>CADBSX010000199.1 GCA_902797515.1 uncultured Eubacteriales bacterium
ACAGGCATATCCGAAGTGTTGGCGATAAGAACCGTTCTCTTCATGAGAGGCTCGCCCGATTTCGGATCTTTAAGTTCGGGAAATTCGTTCAGAACGTCGGTCATTTCGTTGCCGCGCTCGCCGCAGCCGACATAAACGATTATCTCCGCGTCAGCCCATTTGGCGAGTTGGTGCTGAACGACCGTCTTTCCGCTGCCGAACGGACCGGGGACCGCCGCGACGCCGCCTTTGGCTATCGGGAAGAGCGTATCTATTACTCTCTGCCCAGTGACCATCGGCATATCGGGCGTCATCTTCTCTTTGTACGGTCTCGCCTTTCTCACCGGCCAGCGCGTGAGCATCGTCAGTTTCACGTCGCCGTTTTTCGTCTTTACCGTCGCTATTTCGTCCTCGACCGTAAATTCGCCTTTTTTTATATCGGTTATCTCGCCTTCGACGCCGTAAGGCACGAGAATCTTATGTTTTACTATCGTCGTTTCTTCGACTTCGCCTATAACGTCGCCGGAAACGACTTTTTCGCCCGTTTTTTTAGTCGGCTTAAAATTCCAGAGTTTTTCGCGGTCGATGTTGTTTACCGCCATGCCCCTGCTTATCCGATCGCCGTATCTTTCGACTATTTTCGTGAGCGGACGCTGTATCCCGTCGAAGATGCCCTCTATAAGACCGGGGGCGAGTTCAACGGACAAAGGATAGCCCGTCGATTCGACTTTGTCGCCGACTCCGAGTCCGGAAGTCTCTTCGTAAACCTGTATCGACGCCCTGTCGCCGCGAAGTTCTATTATCTCGCCTATAAGTTCTTTATCGCCGACTTTTACGACGTCGTACATCTTTGCGTCAGCCATATTCTCCGCCACGATGAGCGGTCCGGAAACTTTAATAATTTTTCCCTGCATTGTAATTTTCCTTTAAAAATTTTCAATTATAGATTTCTCGATGGAAGATTTGATATCCGGAGACAAAACCCTTCCCCCGCCGTTCGGCGGTCCCCCTTCCCTATAGTTTTCTTCAAAAACGATAGGGACGGTAAGAGAAAAGGGCACGAGTTCCGCTCTTTTGCCGAAACAAGTATCAAGGACGGCTTTGCGTTACGAACGCGTTAAAACGTCAACGCCGAGAGCGCGTTCCATCCTCTCTCTGATCTTTTCTTCCGCGTATCCGCTTTCCCCGGTTCCCGAAGGCACGGGAACGATGATCGGATACGGGCTTTCCACAGTCCTCTTTATAAGGTCGTCGAGTTCGCGCGCGAGGTCCTCGGTTATTAAAATAACAGAATATTCCGTCGCGAGCCGCCTTAAAATCTCTCTCGCCTTTATCGCGTCGCCTGCGGGAAACGCATCGACGCCCGCCGCTTTGAAGGCAAGCACGCTTTCGCCGCTGCCTATTATCGCCGTTTTATCCGACATAACCGTCTTTCAATCTCCCTTTTATTTCGTCCGCTTTAAGTCCCGCTATCTTTCCGACCATTATTATGCGGACGTTTTTGAGTTCGTTCGCTTTATACAGACAGTACATAGCGAAGGGAATTATCCCCGACGGCTCGTACTTCTTTTCCGAGAGTTTTCTCAAGGGATAACTCTCCGCGTATCTCTCGAACGCGACGAGCGGTTTTCCCGCTTCCGCCGCCGAAAGCGCGAGATCGACTTCTTCCGAAAATCCGGTATATTTGAAATCGTTCCTCGCCTTTATATAATTCTTTTCGGCTATGCGGATAAATTTTTCCCGACCTACGTTTCCGCCCGATATGAATTGTCTGCGGAAAACTCCGACGTCCTCGCACCTCACCGCCGCGGACAGATTTTTGAAATCTATCTCTTTCCTTATAAATTCCCCGAATTCGCCGCCGACGAGTTTTAAAGCCGCCTTATAGTACGCCTTTACGAAAATATCCGCGACTTCCGCGCCGCCCGCGCCGTTTTTAACAGCCGCGTCCGCGTCTTTCATCGGCTGAATCAGATATTGAGGAACGTCCGCTTTCTTTCCTTCCGAAAACGCGGTTATCGCCGCCTTTTCGGTAAGTCCGTCCGCTTTATAGGCGTTAAGTCCTTTGACGTACTTGCCTCGCACCGCTATTTCCGCGTTGTGAAAATCGTTTTTCAGAAACATATACGCGGTAAACGATTTCGACGGAGAATATTCCCTTATAAACTCGTTCAACGCCTCGTTTTCCGCGAAAATAAGTTTTTCGTATTCGGTGTAATATCCCGCGTCCGCCGATTTTCCGAAACCGTAATCTTTAAGCAGGGAAAAAGCCTCTCCCGCGGAGTCCGCGGACAGCATTCGCGACAGTTTGTCAAACGTTATAAGGCTCGATTCCTTGGAACGGGCAAGTCCGTTTACAAAAGATAAGTCTTTCATTTTATCCCTGATTTTTATCGCCGAAAAGTCTTTCGGCTATCTCCGTTTCGGTCGTTTCGCGCGCGTGATCGACGAGCGCGGCGAAAGTAAGGTCGGTATCGTATTTTTCACCTCTGACTATCAATCCCGCGCCGAAATCGCCGCTCTCGACGGAAAGTTTCTTCTTTCCGACCGCCGCGAGTCCGAGGACGTCCGAAACGCCGAAAGGCGACTCCTTGCCGACCA
>CADBSX010000200.1 GCA_902797515.1 uncultured Eubacteriales bacterium
AACGAAGAGATAACCGCGGAAGAGATAGCGCGAAAAGTCGGCACTATCCCTTACGAAATTCTCGTCGGTTTCAAAAGAATACCGCTTATCAGATAACGGGATTATCTTTCGGTTTCGCGTAAATTAAGATCGCGAGCGAGTAAACGATGAAAAAACAGCCGCTTAAAACGTACCATACGGGAAAGAACGCGAAATAACTCATAGCGAGCATCGCCGCGCCGTAAACGGCGAAAGTTCCGGCTTTTTTTCTGTCGAAAGAGGAACGTATCGCGTCGGCTATCTTTCTCTTGCTCTTTTTCGCGACGAAACCGCCCTCGGGGATAACGCCGTGTTTTTTCAGAAGAGGGAATATCTCTTCGAGTTTCACGAGTTTTATTCGCGGCGAGAGGCTTTCGGCGAGCCTTTCGCACTCTTCCGAAAAACTTATCCCTATATACGCGAGGTTTTTCCCCTTCGGCGTTTTTTTGTACGCGGCGACCGCTTTATCGGCGGACAGGCTTTCGAGTAAAAATTCCGCGAAAACGAAATTCCCGTCGGAAGTCAGAAAACCGCCTTTCTGCTCTTTCGGTTCTTTTCCCTCTTTTATAAGAAGGGATCTAACGACCGCGTTTCCGTCCGACTTCGAGCCGAGAATAAGGGCGATACGGCATTTTGCGAAAGTCTCCTCGTCCTCTTTCTTGATCGCGGCTTTGCCGTTTTTTCTTATCGTCCGTCTTAAATAAACGCTCGCGGCTATCGCGGCGGCGGCGATCGCGATCGCCGCCGCCGCGGGCTTTATCCGCGTATAAAAGGCGGCGGGAACGTAAACCGCGAGGGCGGCGAGGGCGAATACGAACAGCGCGTCGGAAATTTGCGAAAATCTGAATTTTTTCATAAATCGTAGTATTGACCGATTTTTTGTAAAATAAACTTGAAAAAAAGTCGGAAACGTGGTAAAATTTAAATATGAAAAGTTTGATATTGTTCGGGGGGACGTTCGATCCGCCGCACGCGGAACACGTCGCGATGGCGAAAGCGGCGGTTGAAGAGAAAAAGCCCGATAAAATAATAATAATGCCGACGGCGACGCCTCCGCATAAAAAGACTTTTCACGCGGCGACCGCGAAAGACAGACTCGAAATGTGCCGCCTCGCTTTCGGCGATATAAGGGGATGCGAAGTCTCGCCTTTGGAAATAAACGCGGGCGGAAAGAGTTATTCGTATATAACGGTCGGAAAACTCGCGGAAAAATACGTCGGATATAAAATATATTTCCTTATGGGAACGGATATGCTTTCGTCCTTCCATAAGTGGAAAAATCCCGAAGAAATACTGCGCTTCTGCGTTCCGCTTTTATGCGTGAGAAAGGGCGAGGGGGAAACGGCGGAAGAAACGCTGAACGGTTTTGAAGAAAAATTTTCCGTCCGCCCCGAGGCGTTGTCTTTTCAGGGCGGAGAGGCGTCGAGTACGGAGTGTAAGTTGAGAATACTTCTCGGTCTCGACGCGGGCGGCCTTTTGCCCGAAAGCGTAGCAAAATACGTCGTGGAAAACGGCGTATATCCCTCGGACGAATACTTTTCGTATATAAGAACTCACCTTAAAGAGAAGAGAATAGTCCATACGCTCGGCGTTATGCTCGCGGCTAAAAAATACGCCAAGCAGGCGAACGCGGACGAAAACGCCGCGCTTACCGCCGCGCTTCTGCACGACGCCGCGAAATACGAAGATCCCGCGGATTATCCCGATTTTAAAGCCCCCGCAGGCGTGCCGGAACCGGTAATGCATCAGTATCTCGGTGCGTATATCGCGGAAAAGGTACTCGGCGTTAAGGACGAGGATATCCTGAACGCGATAAAGTATCACACGAGCGGCAGGAAGGGGATGTCTCTTCTCGAAAAGATAATCCTCACCGCGGACAAACTCGAACGGGGAAGAAAGTTCGACGGCGTGGAAGAATTAAGGAAAATCGCCTCGGAAGATTTTGAAAAGGGATTTAAAGAGGCTCTTTACAGGACTTCTTACAAATATATCGAAAAAAGCGGGAAATCCGTTTACAGCCTCACGAAAGAGGCGCTTGAAGATTACGTCAAGGAAAAATAGGAGGAAACAATATGGAATCGAAAAATCTTGCCGAACTTATCGCTAAAACGTTATCGGACAAAAAGGCGTACGATATTCTCGTTATCGACGTCAAAGAAAAGACCTCTCTCGCCGATTATTTCGTGATCGCGAGCGGGAAGTCCTCGACGCAGGTCGGCGCGCTCTGCGATCACGCCGTCGAGGCGGCGGAAAAGGCGGGCGCGGAAGTCAGAAGGAAAGAGGGGCTCGAAGATTGCCGCTGGGCGGTAGTCGATTTCGGTGACGTGATACTTCACGTTTTCAACGACGACACGCGGCTTTTCTATCACCTCGAAAGGCTCTGGGCTACCGATGAAAACACCGAAAAGATAGAAGATTGATATTAAGATACGGGCGAGCCGCGTTTGCGGCTCGCCCGTATCGAAGTAGGATTAACATACCATATCAATAGTTTTTTTTGAGTTACCTACTAAATAAAATTTTTGAATTTATCCTCGATCTTCGCGAGCCTTCCGTCGCTGCGGTAACTGTAAGTCTTGTCTTTCGCGACTATTACGTGATCGTAGAGTTTCACGCCGGCAAAAGACAGCATATAATAAATTCTTTCGGTCGAAACGTCGTCGTCGCGAGACGGCAACGGATTTCCCGACGGATGGTTGTGCGTTATAACTACCGAATCGGGCTTTATTATAGCGACCTCTCTCGCGAGTTCGGAGCACAGAAACGACACCTTGTCCGCATTGCCGCTCGAATACGTCTCGCGCCTTAAAACTCTTCCGTCTTTCGCGAGGAAGAACGCGCAGAAAATCTCGACGTCCGCTTTCGCGTAAAAACTCACGAGATAGGTCTTTACGTTATCGTAATTGTATATAACGAGGTCGTCCGCCGATTCCTCGTCGAGAGTTTCCGAAAGTTTTCCTATAAGATACAGGAACGCCGCCGTGTTTTCGCCTACGCCGTTGACGGTCATAAGGTCTTTCGGATCGGTGCGGAGAATATTGCTTATCGAGCCGAATTTGTCTATCAGAAGATGCGCGAGCGGATTAGTGTTCCGCCTCGGTATCGAGTAGAAGAGCAGGAGTTCGACGAGTTCGTGTTTAGAGAGCGACTGCGGATTTTTCATAAATCTTTCTTTCAGTCTTTTTCTGTGATTTTTATGTATTTCGGAAAGATTGAGCGTTTTATCCATTGTTCATCGTCATCCGCCGTAAAAAGTATATATGTAATATAATAAAGTATAACGCGCGGTTTTGTCAACCGTTTTCATACGGTTTTCATATCGTATTCGTTGGTAAGTTTTTTAAAGACGTAGTTCGCGACGTCGTTTGCGAATATGTCTTTTTTAAAACACTTTGCCGCGACGCCCGAAAGTTTCGCCGCGTCGTTTTTTCTGGCTATCACGGGATAATCGGAATAAGAGGACATCGCGGACAG
>CADBSX010000201.1 GCA_902797515.1 uncultured Eubacteriales bacterium
AATTTTTAATCTGCCTCGACAAACTGTCCGTTTGTCCGCCTCTTCGCAAGACTCGCTCGCGCCGATAGCCTATCTATATTACCACAAGTCCCCGATCGTTGTCAAGCAAATTTTTAAACTTTTTCAAAGTTTTTTTCTTTGTTTTAAACGACCTTTTCTCGCGGATAAAAGACGCGGCCTCGTTTAAAAGGCTTGCATATCTTACCATTTTATTTTTCGTTTGTCAAACGTTTTTCGTCAAATTTTTTAAAAATTTTTTTCAAGGTTTTTCGGGCGATTTTGTCGTTTTCGCCGCCGACCGCAAGATTTTGGGGGATAAGGAAAGAAACCTCACTAAATATTGCGGTCGGCGGAGAAAAACCTCTTTATACTTTACGGCTGTTTTTCTTTACGCCTTTATATTTATATCCCGCTTTCGACAAAACTTCCCTTATTTTTTCCTCGTTCAGTTCTTTCGCATCGGTTTCCGCGACTTTTCTCTTCAAATCGACCGTCGCTTTTATGCCTATGCCGAAAAGCGCGTCTTCCACTCTCTTTTTGCAGTGCGCGCAGGTCATGCCGCCGACTTTTATTTCGGTTTTCGGCGCGTTCCCGACCGCGCCGCTCTTCTTATTCTTTTCTCCGAACCTGAAAAAGCGGAGTCTTAAAGCGTTGGTCACGACGAAAATGCTCGAAAGGCTCATCGCCGCGGACGCGAACATAGGATTCATTTTAAGCCCGAACGCGGGATAAAACACTCCGCACGCGACCGGTATCAATATTATATTATAGAAAAACGCCCAGAACAGATTTTCTTTGATATTGAGCATCACCTTTCTTCCGAGTCTTACCGCCTCGGCGGCGTCGGTCAATTCGTTTTTTATCAGAACTACGTCCGCGCTCTCTATCGCGACGTCCGTTCCCGCGCCTATCGCCGCGCCGACGTCCGCTTCGGCAAGGGCGGGCGCGTCGTTCACTCCGTCGCCGACCATCATTACTTTCAGTCCGCTTTCTTTCAGTTTTCCGACTTCGGTATGCTTATCTTCGGGCAGCACGCCCGCCTTGTATTCTATTCCGAGTTCTTCCGCGACCGCTTTCGCCGCCTTTTCGCCGTCGCCCGTGAGCATTATCGCCTTTACGCCGAGCCGACCGAATTCTTCCGCTGCCGCGACGCTCGTCGGTTTTATTCTGTCTTTGATCGCAAAACTACCGACGTGCTCTCCGCCGTAAGCGACGTGAAGAACGGTGCACTCTTCGCCGAAACCGTCCGAATAATTTTTCAATTCTATTCCGCAGTCCCGCATCAGTTTCCCGTTTCCGATAAGGCATACTTTGCCGCCGACCGTCGCTTTCACGCCCGATCCCGCCACCGCCGCGAAGTCCGCGACTTCCGTATCCGCTATTCCCTTTTCTTCCGCGAGGGCGATTATCGGCTTTCCGAGCACGTGCGAACTGCGCCTTTCGACCGCCGCCGCGATTTTGAGAAAGTCCGTTTCGCCTAAAACTTCCGAAAACGCGTGATCGACTACTTCGGGCTTGCCGTAAGTTATAGTTCCCGTCTTATCGAGCACGACGGCGTTTACAGCCGCGAGATTTTGCAGAGCCTCGCCGCTCTTCACGAGTATTCCGTTTTCCGCGGCTTTGCCCGTTCCGGCCATAAGCGCGGCGGGAGTCGCGAGACCGAACGCGCAAGGGCAAGAAACCACGAGAACGCTGACCGCGATATTTACTGCGAATCCCGCCGCCGCGCCCGCTATAAGCCAGACAGTGAGAGCCGCCGCCGCAATCGCTATCACCGCGGGCACGAATACGCCCGCTATTTTATCGGCTATTCTCGCTATCGGCACTTTGGTGGAATTCGCGTCCTCTACGAGTTTTACTATTTTGAACACGGTAGAATCCTCGCCGACGCTCTCCGCCTTAAAGAGGCAATATCCGCCGCCGAATTTCGAGCCGCATATTACCTTTCCGCCCTTTTCTTTATAAACGGGAATGCTTTCGCCCGTTATCACGGACTCGTCCGCCCAGCCGTTTCCTTCCGTTATAACACCGTCGCAAGGCGCGGTGAAACCGTCTTTTAAAACCACCGTATCGCCGACTTTCAGTTCGGCGGAATTTATTTCGACTTCTTTTCCGTCTCTTAAGACCACGGCGGTATCGGGCGCGAGGTCGAGCAATTTTTCGACCGCGCTCATAGTCTTGTTCTTCGATTTTTCTTCGAGGAATTTGCCTATCGTGATAAAAGCGAGTATCATCGCCGCGCCCTCGTAGAAAAGACTGCCGACGAAATCGGGATAGCCGACGAAAATCATCGCCGTCGCGTATATACTATATATATATGATACGGACGAACCGAGCGCGATAAGGGAATCCATATTCGGCGCGAGAGAGAAAAGTTTTCTGAAACCGCTCGTGAAATACCTGTAATTCACGATAAGCACGGGCGTCGCGAGCAAGAATTCGACCAAAGCGAGAATTTTCGCGTCGTGAAGGAAGGGGGGGACGACCGCCCATCCGTAATCCATATGAAACATATGCCCCATGGCGACGTACATAAGAAGGATAACGAGCGGAAGGGAAATAAGCAGTCTGATTTTCAGCCTTCTCGCCTGTTCGCCGCTCCGCCGCATCGACGCGCCCTCTTTCACGGTATAGCCTTCCGCCGTCACCGCTTTTTTTATCTCTTCGGTAAGATCTCTTTCCGCGCTTACCGACATAACGCCGCTGATAAGGTTTACTGTGACGCTCCTTACTCCTTCTATTTTTCCGACGCACCTTTCCACTCTCGCGGAACACGCCGAACAGGTCATGCCGCCAACTGTGTATTTTTTGTCCATTTTTAAATACCGCCTATCTGTGATTTATCTTGAATATTAGTCTATAAGTCGTTTAACGGGCTGTTTAGGGGCGAATATTCTCGAAAATATAGTTGTCCGCGAATTCTTTCGCCCGTTCTCTTTGCTCCTCTGTCTTTATCGTCCACGAAATAAGTTTTCTGTTTTTGTAAAGCCGCTTTTCGCAGGGCAGATAGTCTATCTGCATATTTATGAAATCGGGCTTTGAAAGGAAGTTGAAAAAGCCTTTCGCGAGCAATTTGTCGGTAAGCCTTGACAGATTTTCGTGGCGGTCGCGGCTTATAAGTTGCCCGCGTATCCACTCGGGGCGTTTCTTTTTGAATTCCATTACTATCGTCGGATCGAAGGACTGCACGACGAATTCCCCTTTATACGCGTCTAAAAGGGGCAAGGTCTTATCGACTATCGTCTTTTTCACCCTCTGCCTCTTATACTCGATAACGAGCGGCACTTTTCCGCCGACGAGTTCCAGAAATTCCGAAAAAAGCATTATCCTCTCGTCAGTTCCCGCAAGCCGAAGTTCTTTGAGTTCGGCGTAAGTCTTATCGTAAATAAGACTATCGACGCCCGTCATCCTTTTAAGGTCGTCGTCGTGAAAACATACGACTTGTAGGTCTTTCGTCAGTTGCACGTCCATCTCGATAGGATAGCCCGCCTCTATCGCCTTAATATACGCCGCCGCGCTGTTTTCCGGTACTCCGTTTCCGTGAAGTCCTCTATGCGCAATAGGTCTTGCGACCAAAAAATGCCCTTCTTCTATCCTGCCTTTCATTTTTATTCCCGTCTCCGTACGTTTTAATTCCTACCTGCTCGGTAGGTTTTTCAATGATATTATATAACCGCGGCGAGTTATTTGTCAATTATTTTACTTGATTTTATTTTAAGAATTATATATAATAATAAAGAGAAAAAAGGTATTTTGAAGATAAATGGCTAAAACCGTAAAGGAAAATATCAGAAATTTCTGCATAATAGCGCATATCGACCACGGGAAGTCCACGCTTGCCGACAGGCTTATGGAAATGACGGGACAAGTCGCGGAAAGGGATATGGAAGAACAACTTCTCGACTCAATGGACCTCGAACGCGAAAGGGGGATAACGATAAAACTCACTCCCGTCCGTATGGCTTATACCGCAAAAGACGGGAAAGAGTACGTCTTTAACCTTATCGACACGCCCGGACACGTCGATTTCACGTACGAGGTCTCGCGATCTTTGGCGGCTTGCGAAGGGGCGATACTTATCGTTGACGCGACGCAGGGGATCGAAGCGCAGACTCTCGCGAACTGCTATCTCGCGCTCGACAACGATCTCGAAATAATGCCCGTTATAAACAAGATAGACCTCGCGTCGGCAAATCCCGACGAAACGGCGAAA
>CADBSX010000202.1 GCA_902797515.1 uncultured Eubacteriales bacterium
CGAGTATGGAAACGATAAGTTCCCCGCCCATGCCCGCGATCAGAGCCTGATCGGTCGGCGGCAGACGGTCGAAACCGTCCGAAACTATCGCCGAAAACCTGCCCGAATGTTTTTTTTCAAGCAACCGTTCCGCTTTTGAAAGGCACGACGCCGAAACGTCGGAAACTATCGCGAAATCGCACTTTCCGCTTGAAAGCATCGCGTCCGCCACGTATCCGTGATCGCATCCGACGTCCGCGAACACGCCGCATTTTTCGAGTTCGGAAAAAATAACGGATAACCTGCCCGTAAGAGTTTTATTCAATAAAATCCTTTAACCTCTTACTTCTCGACGGATGACGGAGTTTTCTCAACGCCTTCGCCTCGATTTGTCTTATTCTTTCCCTCGTGACGTTGAATTCCTTGCCGACTTCTTCCAGAGTCCTCGGCTTGCCGTCTTCGAGTCCGTATCTTAACATAAGGACTTTTTCCTCTCTCGGCGTAAGCGTGTCGAGAACTTCGACGAGTTGAGTTTTGAGCATCGTCCTCGCCACTTCGTCGGTCGGCGCGATAGTCTGTTCGTCCTCTATAAAATCGCCGAGGTGGCTGTCCTCTTCCTCGCCTATCGGCGTTTCGAGCGAAACGGGATCCTGCGCGATTTTAAGAATTTCCCTCACTCTCGCTTCGGGGATTCCCATTTCCTTCGATATTTCTTCCGTCGTCGGCTCTCTGCCGTATTCCTGCAATAAAAGCCTCGATACTCTGACAACCTTGTTTATCGTTTCAACCATATGGACGGGAATACGGATAGTTCTCGCCTGATCGGCGATCGCGCGCGTTATCGCCTGCCTTATCCACCACGTCGCGTAAGTCGAAAACTTAAAGCCTTTCTGATAATCGAATTTCTCGACCGCTTTCATCAGTCCGAGGTTTCCTTCCTGAATAAGATCGAGGAACTGCATGCCTCTTCCGACGTATCTCTTCGCGATGGAAACGACAAGCCTTAAATTCGCCTCGGAAAGCCTTCTTTTAGCCTCTGCGTCGCCGTCAACCATAAGTTTGGCGAGTTCTATCTCGTCGTCGGGCGAAAGCAGGGGCACTTTACCTATGTCTTTGAGGTACATTTTGACGGGATCGTCCATACTTATCTCTTTGATAAGTTGATCGTATAAATCGTCGTCTTTTTCGTAATCTTCGATTATCTTTATGTTGCTCTTTTTGAGCATATCGTAAATTTCCTCGATCTGATTGACGTCCGTATCGAGTTTTTCGAGCCTGTCGAATAACGCGTCGGCGGTTATCGAGCCCTTCGCCTTGTAATCGTTTACGATCGATTCGACCGCCTGTTGCAACTGTTCTTCGGTAATAGCCATATTTTACCCTTGTCCTCCGTTTAATTTAGCCATAACTTCCGTAATGGCTTTAAGTATTTCCGCCCGTTTTACCGTATCGGTTTCTTTTGCCGCGAGCGCGTTGAGCCTTGTAAGTTCGTTGTTGAGTTCGTTTTTTCTGATTGTAAAAAGGCAATCTTTATAATACTTTTCTTCACCGTCCGTACCGAATATAAAATCCCCGGAAGAGAGAACGGCGTTGTATTCCGCGAGTTCGTTTTCCCCGAATACTTCGGATACGTTCGCCGGAAATATCTCTTTCCCGCTCTCTTCGTATTCCGCTATCACGTCGAGAAGTTTATTGTGAACGGGATCGTTCATATTCGCGGAATAAATATCATTTCCCTTCGCGTAAGGCTTTCCGAAAAGTTTCGCGCAGAGAATAAACCGTTCCGCGGTGTTCACGACGTCGCCCGCCTCCGCCGCGCTCTCGGTTATTTCCTTATCCGTCGGCTTGTCCGCCGCGGCGGAGCCCGCCCTTTCGGAATCTCTTTTCAGGGACTCGTAAGTCGTTTTCGTGCGTAGTCCGAGTTTTCTCAAAAGTTCTTCCCTTTCGCTTTCGGATGAAACGTCGGAAATTACCTTTATAGCCTCCTGAATATATTTCCGCCTTTCCGCGTCGTTCGTTATATCGTATCCCTTTTCGAGAATTTTGAGTTTGTAATCTATAAGCGGCAGACTCTCGTCGAGAAG
>CADBSX010000203.1 GCA_902797515.1 uncultured Eubacteriales bacterium
AAAACTTTTTCCGACGCGGAAACGCGTCGGATTTTTTATTTTTGAAATTATTTTAATAATTTCATTTTTATATTCGCTTTTCGGTTGCCTTTTACGGCGATTTGTATTATAATATTAGTGATTTTTATAATGGAGGAGTTTATGGACAAAATTGAACTTTTAAGGGCTCGGAGACAAAAACTTCTCGAAAGCGGAAAGGAAATTCGGAGCATAATTTCCGATTTTACCGATGAAAAAACTTTCGTTGAACTCGACGCTTACAGTTTTTCCCGAAACGACTTTTACGGCGCGGACGCCGAAGGCGAAGGCGTGGTCACGGGATATGCAACTATAAACGGCGTCCCCGTATATATCGTCGCTCAAAACGTCAAGGTACTTTCGGGCGGCGTTAGTTTTGCAAACTGCAAAAAAATCAAAAAATGTCTCGATAAAGCGGCTTTTGCCGGTACGCCCGTTATTTACCTTCTCGATTCGCTCGGGGTTTCCGTCGGCGAGGGCGTAAACGTTTTGGAAGGCATAGGCGAAATTCTCGCCGCGTCGTCCGATTTAAAGGGCAGAGTTCCGCAGTTTTCGGTCGTTTTGGGCAAGGTTTACGGTTCGTTTTCCGTTCTCTGCGCGAATTGCGACTGCAATATTATGATAAAGGACGCGAAGATCGCTTACGCGAGTCCGTTCGTTATATCCGCGCAAACGGGAATAAGCGAGGACGAAATAGCGGGAGAAAAGTCCGCGGCAAACAGCGGTATCGTTTCTCTTACCGCGGAAAACGTTTCGGCTGCAAGAGATGAAATATCGAAAATACTCGGCGTCTTGCCCGAATATTCGGCTTATGAAGATTCGGGGGACGACCTCAACAGAGTTTCTGAAAACCTGAACGAAAAGGTCTGTCCGAAGTGTATTCAAAAAGCGGTGTTCGACGACGGCGAATTTACGGAATTCAATAAGGATTTCTGTCCGGAAGTCGCGGTCGGCGTCGGAAAGATAGGCGGAACGGGCGTGGGAGCGATAATATTCGGCGGCGATAGTCATGGCGTCGAACTCGACGCGAAAAACGTCGCGAAGATCAAAAAATTCGCCGATTTCACTTCTGAAAACGGTTTGCCGCTCGTAACTTTCGTGAACGCGCTCGGTATAAAGACCGATGCGGAAACGAGCCGTTCAACGGTTCTGACGGAAGTGGCAGAACTTGTAGCGTCGTTAAGGCGCAACGCCAGACTTTCGGTCGTTTACGGAAAGGCGGTCGGGCTCGGCTATACTCTTTTCGCGTCGAAGTCTCTCGGCGTCGATTATTCCTTCGCGTTCGCTAACGCGAAAGTCGCGCTTTTCGACGGTCCCGTTTCGGCGGTGTCGTTCGGCGAAGTCAGAGAAGATAAGATCGAAGAACTCGAAGAGAGGTATTCCGACGAGAACGCAGATCCCGTCAACGCGTCGAAAAACGGCTTTATCGACAATATAATAGAGCCGCAATTCGTCCGCCCGTACGTCGCGTCCGCTTTGCAGATGATAAGCGAGAGGTGATATAATGACGGAAAATTTGTTGGTCGAGGCAAGATATATCGGAATCCCCGAGGCTTTGCTCGACGCGCTTATAGGTTTCGCGGTCGTGTTTTTAGGTATATCGATACTTATAGCGGTCGTATGGCTCGTCGGCGCGATATTGAAGAAAACGTCGGAAAAAGGCGAGAAAAAGAAAGCCACGCCGATAGTTTCGGAAACGCCCGAAATATCCGTAGCGGCGGAAGAGGATGACGACGAACTCGTCGCCGTGATCACCGCGGCTGTCGCCGCCATATACAAAAAAGAAGGCTCGAAGTGCGAATTCGTAGTCAGACACATCAAAAGAATTTAAGGAGTAATAAAAATGCGTAACTTTGTAATTACAGTAAACGGTAAATCGTATAACGTAGGAGTAGAGGAAGTCGGCGGAGAGACCGCCGCGCCCGTCGTTGCGGAAACGCCCGCGCCCGCGGTCGTAAAGCCCGCCGCCAAACCGAAGAGCGGAACGCAGGTCAAGTCGCCTTTCCCCGGACTTATAAAAAATATTCTCGTTGCGGAAGGGGCGACGGTCAAAAAAGATCAGGCGATACTCGTTTTAGAGGCGATGAAGATGGATAACGATATAACCGCTCCTTGCGACGGCGTAGTGTCGTTCAACGTCGCGAAGGGCGCGAACGTGGAATCCGATTCCGTACTTGCGGTAATAGCCTGATTTTCCGGAGGGCTTTATGACGCAAAATTTACTTTTCAACATCGGAGAGATGTTTCAGGGACTTCTTGAACAGTCGGGATTTATGAACGGAACGTGGGAAAACTACGTTATGCTGTTGATTTCTTTCGTTCTTTTCTATCTCGCCATCGTAAAGAAGTTCGAGCCTCTTCTGCTTTTGCCTATCGCTTTCGGTATGTTTCTCGTAAATATTCCCGGGGCGTACAGAGTAGTATGGGGCGAATACGCGGAAGGCGTAGCGCATACTTACGATAACGTCACGAACAGAGGGCTTTTATGGTATCTGTTCTTCGGCGTGGAACACGTTATTTATCCGCCTCTTATCTTCCTCGGAATAGGCGCGATGACCGATTTCGGTCCGCTTATTTCCAATCCGAAGAGCATGCTTATAGGCGCGGCGGCGCAACTCGGCATATTTATCGCTCTTATTCTCGCGGTCGTGCTCGGTTTCGATCTCGCGGCGGCGTGTTCGATAGCGATAATCGGCGGGGCGGACGGTCCTACGGCTATCTACGTCACGCAGAAATTGAGCGTATTTACAAACGAAAATCTTCTTTCGGCTATCGCGATAGCGGCGTATTCTTATATGGCGCTTATCCCTATTATACAAAAACCGATAATGAGATTGCTCGTTCCTAAAAAGGAAAGGGCGATAAAGATGAAACAGTTGAGAAAGGTATCGAAACTCGAAAAGATCGTGTTCCCGATAACCGTTACGCTCGTCGTCGGACTTCTTCTTCCCGACGCGATGCCCCTTCTCGGAATGCTTATGCTCGGAAACCTTTTAAAAGAGAGCGGCGTTACGGAAAGGCTTTCTTCGCAGGCTCAGAACGGTCTTATGAATACGATAACGATCTTTCTCGGCGTATGCGTCGGTAGCAAGGCGTACGGCTCGGTATTCCTTACGTTTTCGACGCTGAAAATAGTCGCTCTCGGACTGTTCGCGTTCGTTTTCGGAACGGTCGGCGGACTTCTGATGGGCAGACTTATGTGCAAACTTTCCGGCGGCAAGATAAATCCGCTTATAGGCAGCGCGGGCGTGTCCGCCGTTCCTATGGCGGCGAGGATCTCGGAAGACGTCGGAAGAGAGACGGATCCGAGCAATCACCTTCTCATGCACGCAATGGGACCGAACGTCGCGGGCGTTATAGGCTCGGCGATAGCGGCGGGATTTCTTATTTCGCTGTTCTGATAAAGAGAGGATAAAATTATGGAAAATAAAAACAGAAAAGTTCTTATAACCGATACTATATTGAGGGACGCTCACCAGTCGCAGGCGGCGACGCGTATGACTTACGAGCAGATGTTGCCCGTTTTGGATCAACTCGACGAGGTCGGATATTACTCTTTGGAAGCGTGGGGCGGCGCGACTTTCGACAGTTGTCTCCGTTTTTTACACGAAGATCCGTGGGAAAGGCTCCGCAATCTCAAAAGTCACCTCAAAAAGACGCCTATTCAGATGCTGCTTCGAGGTCAGAACCTTCTCGGATATAAGCATTACGCGGACGACGTAGTGGAAAAATTCGTCGAATATTCGCTTAAAAACGGCGTCAGCATAATAAGAGTTTTCGACGCGTTAAACGACGTCAGAAACCTCGAAACGGCTATGAAAGCCATAAAGAAATACGACGGTATATGCGAGGCGGCGATATCTTATACGACGAGTCCCGTCCACACTAACGAATATTTCGTCAAACTCGCGAAAACTCTCGAAGATATGGGCGCGGACAATATCTGTATAAAGGATATGGCGAACCTTCTTCTTCCGTATAACGCGTACGAACTCGTAAAGAGCATAAAAGCGGTTTTAAAGCCGCAGACGAAAGTTCATCTGCACACTCACAATACGACCGGTACGGGCGATATGGTATATCTTAAAGCGATAGAGGCGGGATGCGATATCGTCGATACGGCTCTTTCCGCTCTCGGAAACGGCACGAGCAATCCCGCGACCGAGCCTTTAGTAAAGACGCTCGAAGGCACGCCGTACGATACGGGAATAGATATAAACAAACTCGTTCCGATAAACAATCACTTCAAAAAGGTCGCGGACGAACTCGAAAAGTCGGGAAGTCTTAATCCTAACGTGAGAAAAGTAAACGTAAACACGCTTATTTATCAGGTTCCGGGCGGTATGCTTTCCAACCTTATGAATCAACTCAAACAGCAAGGCAAACTCGATAAACTCGACGAAGTTCTCGCGGAAGTTCCTAACGTCAGAAAAGACTGCGGATATCCGCCGCTCGTCACGCCTTCGAGCCAGATAGTCGGAACGCAAGCCGTTCTTAACGTCGTCGGCGGCGAGAGATACAAGATGGTCACGAAAGAGTTCAAAGCGCTCTTAAAGGGCGAATACGGCAAACTTCCCGCCGAGTGCGACGCGGAAGTCGTAAAGAAGATCGTCGGAAACGAAGAAGTGATCACGTGCCGTCCCGCCGACCTTCTGTCGCCCGAATTCGAGAAATATAAATCGGAAATAGCCGAATATTACACTCAAGAAGAAGACGTGCTTTCCTACGCGCTCTTCAACGAAGTCGCGCTTAATTTCTTCAAGTGGCGTATGGCTAAAAACAGCGGTATAGATAAAAATATCGCGGACAACAAGGATAGAGTTTATCCCGTATGAACGTACTCGTTACAAACGACGACGGATTTCAAAGCGAAGGGATAGTATCTCTCGCGGAAGTTTTAGTCGGAAAAGGCTATAACGTGACAGTGCTTGCGCCGGACGGTAACCGTTCGGCATTTGCGCATTCTCTGACCATACATAAATCGGTGCGGTTTTCGGAAGAGAAGAGTTATGCGGGCGCGAAAGTGTATTCTTTGAGCGGAACGCCCGCCGACTGCGTAAAATTCGCGGTGCATCACTTTGAAAATATAAAATTCGACCTCGTTTGTTCGGGCATAAATCACGGAAACAATTTGGGCAGCGACGTACAGTATTCGGGCACGGTCTCGGCCGGGCTCGAAGCGAATTTTTTCGGGATACCGTCCATCGCGTTTTCAAACGTCGGCAGAAAAAAATTCTTCTTTGAGGAAAATAAAAAGGACATCGCCGAAATTTTACGCGATCTTATCGGCGCGGCGTCCGACAAATACACACTGAACGTTAATATGCCGAACGGAAAGTCGAAAGGCGTAAAGATCGCGCCGCTCGGCAGACAACTTTATTCCGACGGATACGTGATGACCGACGACGGCGGTTTTAAACTCGTCGGCGAGCCGATAGAGTGCTTGCAATCGGAAGAATACGACGTTCCTTTGTCGTCTCTCGGTTACGTGACCGTAACGCCCGTCAAATTCGACAGGACGGACTATCAGGCGGTGGAAAAACTGCGGGGGATATTCGGTTGAAAACGGTGGTTATCGGCGGAGGTCCCGCCGGCATGATCGCCGCGTATTACAGAGCGGCGGGCGGCGACGAAACTCTGCTTATAGAAAAAAACGAAAAACTCGGCAAAAAATTATACATTACGGGAAAAGGTCGGTGCAACGTCACGAACGCGTGCGAACCTGACGCGTTTCTCGATAACGTCGCGACTAATCCGAAATTTTTAAAAGGCGCGATTTACAGATTTCCGCCGAGCGATTTTATCGATTTTCTCGGACGAAAACTCAAACTCAAAACCGAGCGCGGAAACAGAGTATATCCCGAAAGCGACAAAGCGAGCGACGTAACGAAGTGCCTTGAAAGTTATTTACACGGCGTCGGCGCGGAGATATCGCTCAACGAAAAGGTACTTGACGTAAAAACGGACGGGGAAAAAGTGACGGGCGTGGAAACGGATAAAAGGTCAATTCCGTGCGATAACGTTATCGTCTGTACGGGCGGGATATCTTATCCTTCTACGGGCAGCGACGGCGACGGATACGTCTGGGCGGAAAAACTCGGACATACCGTTGTAAAGCCGAAACCTGCCTTATGCGGAATTAATCTTAAAACGGTTTATCCCGAATTGCAGGGAATAAGTTTAAAAAACGTAAGCATAAAAGCGTTCGAGGGCGATAAAAAGATATACGAAGATTTCGGTGAAATGCTCTTCACGCATTTCGGCGTTTCCGGTCCCGTTATTTTATCCGCGTCGTCTTATCTGAATAAGCGCGACGTAAAAAACTCGAAAGTAACTCTCGACTTAAAGCCCGCGATAACGGAAGAACAACTTGACGCGAGAATACTTCGCGACTTTGAAAAATATAAAAACAAACTCGTAAAAAACTCTCTCGACGATCTTCTTTTAAAGGCGTTTATTCCAGTTATAATAAAAAATTCGGGGATAGACGGAAACACTAAAAACAGCGAACTTAAAGCGCAGGACAGAAAAAAACTCGTCAAAGCGATAAAGAATTTCGATTTATTCCTTTCGTCGCTCATAAATATCGACGAGTCGATCGTGACGAGCGGCGGAATATCTGTCGGCGAGATAGATCCGAAAACGATGGAAAGCAAAAAGGTAAGAGGTCTGTTTTTTGCCGGAGAAATAATTGACGTTGACGCTCTGACGGGCGGATTTAACGTAACTATTGCCGCGTGTACGGGATACTGCGCGGGAAACTATTTAAGGAGGAAAGAATGATAAATATAGCGTTGGACGGGCCCGCAGGGAGCGGAAAGAGCACCGTCGCGAAGATAATAGCGAAAGATCTCGATATACTTTATCTCGATACGGGCGCGATGTACAGGGCGTGCGGTCTTAAATGTAAAAAAGAGGGCGTTTCGGTAAAAGACGAAGAAAAAGTCCGTCCGATCATCGAAAATATCGACCTTAAAATCGAATACAAAGACGGCGCGCAAGTCACCGTTTTGGACGGAGTTGACGTTTCTTCGGAAATAAGAAAGCCGGAAATTTCGATGCTCGCGTCGGACGTTTCCGCGCTGAAATGCGTAAGGCTCAAAATGGTCGAAATGCAGAGGAAGATAGCGGGGAAAATGGATTGCGTTTTAGACGGAAGGGATATCGGTTCTTTCGTACTTCCGAAAGCCGAATATAAATACTACGTCACCGCCGACAGTAAAATCCGCGCGGAAAGGCGTTATAAAGAACTTACCGAGCGGGGCGAGACGGTCGATTTCGACGCTTTGCACGAAGAGATAAAAAGAAGAGATTACAACGACAGCCACAGGGATTTTGCGCCGCTTACGAAAGCGGCGGACGCGAAAGTTATAGATACTTCGGAAATGACCGCGAGGCAAGTCGCGGACACGATAATTTCGGACGTTAAGAAGGGATAAAATGTTTTATTGGTTTTTGAGAATACTCGTTCTGCCTTTTTACAGGCTTATATACAGACAGAAAGTTTACGGAAGAGAAAACCTTCCGAAAGACGGAAAAGTAATCATCATAGGAAATCACTACTCGAAAGCCGACGTTTTCATGATGTCAACGCTTTACCGGAAAAAGGTATTTTTCCTCGCGAAAAAGGAGTGGTTTTCCTCGAAGTTCAAGAGTTGGTTTTTCAAAAAACTCGGAGGGATCCCCGTCGATAGGGAAAAGGCGGATCTTGCGTCGCTTAAAAACTGCCTGAAAACGATAAGAGACGGAAAAACTCTCGTCGTCTTTCCCGAAGGCACGAGGAACAAAACGGCGGACGAAGATCTTCTGCCGCTTAAAGGCGGGGCTTCTTTCATAGCGTATTTAAGCAAAACGCCCGTCGTTCCCGTCGCTATGAGCAGGAAATTCAGACCTTTCAGAAAAAATTACGTCTATATCGGAGAAAAATTCGACTTTTCGGAATTCAAAGACCGTAAATTCAACGCCGAAACAAGCGACGAAACGACCGAGATCATGCGCGGAAAACTGCTCGACGCTTTATATAACGCGCGCGAAAAAGAAAAAAGCAAGGGGAAGAGAAAATGAAAGCGTATCTCGCTGAAAACAGCGGTTTTTGCGTGGGCGTGAAAAACGCCGTCGCAGCCGCGAGGAAAATATGCGGCGAAGGCGTTTACATACTCGGCGAACTGATACATAACGAGAGCGTGATATCCAAAATAGAACGGACGGGAACGAAAACCGTGAACGACGTTTCGGAAGTGGATAAGGGAACGGTGATAATACGTTCTCACGGCGTAGGAAAAGACGTCTTCGACGAACTTGAAAGGAAGGGCGTAAACATCGTGAATTGCACTTGTCCTTTCGTTATGAAAACGCAGAAAATTGTTTCCGAATACTACGGAAAAGGTTATAAAATACTTATCGCGGGAGCGGCTAAACATCCCGAAGTCGTCGGAATAAACGGTTGGTGCGAAAATTCCGCGGTCGTTATCGGCCCCGAAAATCTCGATGAACTCGGCTTGAAATCCGACGATAAGATATGTATTGTCGCTCAAACGACCTATTCCGTCGCCGATTTTGAAAAAATTTTAGCGTTTTTTACTAAAAAACGGTTTAAAATGCTTGAAGTTTTTAAAACAATTTGCTATACTACTATAGAGCGTCAAAAAGAAGCGGAAATATTGTCTCAAACCTGTGATGCAATGATTGTTGTCGGTGGGCGTAGTAGTAGCAATACTAAACAACTGATGAAAATTTGCGAGGGGAATTGCAAGAACGTATTTTACGTGTCGAATCCCGACGAACTCGAGTACGAAAAATTTAAAAATTTTAAAAAGGTTGGTATTGTTGCGGGGGCGTCAACGCCGAACGAACAATCAATGGAGGTTTTCTTAAAAATGGAAGCAAATGCAGAAAAGAGTTCCAACGTTATGGAGCAGGCCTTAAACACCGAAGAGCCTAAATTCAGGATCAATCAGAAGATATCGGCGACTATTTCGTCCGCGACGGACGAAGGGCTGATGCTCTATATCGCGAACACGAAGAAAGAGATACTTCTCGCGAAAGGCGAAGTCGATTGCGAGAATTACAATAAAGAAGATTACGCCGCCAAAGTCGGCGACGATATCGAAGTTATGATAACGGGCTTAAATCCCGTCGTCCTTTCCGAAAAGGCGATAAAGGCGCAGAAAGAGGAAGAAGAAACGATATCGAAAATCGAGGCCGGCGAAATATTCACCGTCACCTGTACGGGCACGAATAAAGGCGGTCTTATAGCGAAACTCGGTTCTTACGAAGTTTTCGTTCCGTCGTCGCAGATCAGAGTCGGCTTTGTAAAAGACCTTGAAAAATACGTCGGAAAGACTTTGCGTTTAAAAGCGGAAAAGGTCGAGAGAACGGGCAGAAGAAAACAGATAGTAGGATCGCAGAGAGTTATCCTCGAAGCGGAGAGGGCTGAAAGAGACGCCGCGAGACAGGCTAAAGAAGAACAGTTCTTCGCGAGCATCAGCGAAGGCGACGTAGTAACGGGCAAGGTCGTAAGATTTGCGGAATTCGGCGCGTTCGTAGAAGTGAACGGTTTCGATTGTCTCGCTCATATTTCCGATCTTTCGTGGACTAACGCGAAAACTCCGTCGGAGGTGCTCGAACTCAATAAAGAATACGAATTCAAAGTCCTTAAATGCGATAAAGAAACGAAGAAGGTTTCCCTCGGATATAAACAACTTCAACCGAAGCCTTGGGATCTTGCCGCGGATAAATACGCTGTCGGCGACGTAGTGAAAGGTAAAGTCGTAAGAATAGTCGATTTCGGCGCGTTCGTCGAAGTCGAGAAGGGAATAGACGGTCTCGTCCACGTTTCTCAAATCTCTCACGAGTGGCTTGAAAATCCTACTTCCGTACTTAAAGTCGGCGACGAAGTAGAGGCGAAGATACTCGATCTCAACGTCGAGAGAGAAAGGATGACGCTTTCCATAAAGGCTCTTACGCCCGCTCCCGAAGTCGCGCCTAAACGCGGCAAAGAAAAGCAAGGCGAAGACGAAGAGGGAACGGAAGAGAAAGCCGGCAAGAAGAGAGGCGGCAGAGAAAAGAAAGTCGATAGCGACGAACCGAGAGAGTGGAACGAAGGCGGAGTTGACGGAGTTTCCCTCGGAGATCTCTTGAATAAATAATCGGACTTATTGAAAGTCGTCGCGAAAGCGGCGGCTTTTTTAAAATTTTTTAATTTTTATTGTTGTAAATAACGCACGAATATGGTATAATTTATACGTTATGAGAAAAGACGAAAACGAAATAGCGGAAGAAGAGGCGATCGGAACGGAAAATATTCCCGAAGAGAACCTAAACGCCGAGAACGAAGAAGAGCGTAAATACAGAGAATACGCGGAAAAAAGGGCGAAAGAGGAATATATGCGCAGGTATAACAGAACGCCTCTCGTGCTCGCTCTCGTCGGCTTTTTGTGCAGCGCATTTTTCGGGATAGGTCTCCCCGTCGCGCTCGTCGCCTTTTTTATTTCCGTTTCACGCGTTAAAAAGAATAAGAGCAGACCGCTCGTCTGGGCGGCGACCGTATCTTTTGCGGCGGTCGTTTTGTCGCTTGTTTATATAGCCGCCGTCGCCGCGGTTTACGTCTTTTAAGGCGGTCAAAATGGAACAGAAAAAATTCGTTTTACATTCCGAATATAAACCTACGGGCGATCAGCCGCAGGCGATCAGAAGTCTTACGGAAGGCATAGAGGACGGTCTTAGGTCGCAGGTCCTCGTCGGCGTGACGGGCAGCGGAAAAACGTTCACTATGGCGAACGTGATACAAAACGTTCAGCGCCCTGCGCTAGTTATCGCGCACAATAAGACGCTCGCGGCGCAACTCTGCAATGAATTCAGGGAATTTTTCCCCGAAAACAGAGTGGAGTATTTTGTCAGTTATTACGATTATTATCAGCCGGAATCGTATATTCCGTCAACCGATACTTATATAGAAAAAGATCTGTCGATAAACGACGAGATAGACAAGTTAAGGCATAGCGCGACTTGTTCTCTGGCAGAGAGAAGGGACGTGATAGTAGTCGCGTCGGTTTCGTGTATTTACGGACTCGGCGCACCGGAAGAATATTTCGCTCTCGCCATATCCATACGCGAAGGCATGACGCTCGATCGCGACGAACTTATGCGGAAACTCGTTTTACGGCAGTACGAAAGAAAGGACGTCGATTTTTCGAGAGCGTCTTTCCGCGTCCGCGGCGACGTAGTAGAGATTTTTCCCGCGTCCAACGACGAAATATATATAAGAGTGGAATTTTTCGGCGACGAAGTGGAAAAAATAAGCGAGTGCGAATTCGTCACAGGAAAGGCTGTAAACACCTTGAAACACGTCGCTATCTTTCCCGCGAGTCACTACGCGGTCGAGGGCGAAAAGATGGAAGAATCTCTTAAACGCATCGAAAGAGATATGAACGACGAAGTCGCGGAACTTAAAAAGCAGAATAAACTTTTAGAGGCGCAAAGACTTCTTCAACGGACGAGTTACGACCTCGAAATGATGCGGGAGATAGGATATTGCAGCGGCGTCGAAAATTACAGCAGGTATTTCGACGGGAGAGAAATAGGCGAGCCTCCGTTCACTCTTTTGGACTATTTTCCGAAAGATTTTATAGTTTTCATCGACGAGAGCCATATGACCGTGCCTCAGATACGCGCTATGTATAACGGCGACAGGTCGAGAAAACAGAACCTCGTCGATTACGGTTTCAGACTGCGCTCCGCCTTCGATAACAGACCGCTTAAATTCGCAGAATTCGACGAGAGGATAGGTCAGGTTATTTTCATATCCGCGACGCCCGCCGAATACGAATTGTCGATATCGGACAACAACGCGGAACAGATAATACGCCCGACAGGGCTTCTCGATCCGAAAGTCGAGGTAAGACCTACGAAAGGGCAGATCGACGACTTACAGGGCGAAATAAACGGCGTAATAAAGGACGGCGGAAGAACGCTCGTCACGACGCTTACGAAGAAAATGGCGGAAAGTCTTACCGATTATTTCAAAGAACAGGGAATAAAGGTGAGATATATGCACAGCGACGTCGATACGCTCGAAAGGATAGATATAATACAGGAATTGAGAAGGGGAGATATAGACGTTCTGGTCGGGATAAACCTTTTAAGAGAGGGATTAGACCTGCCCGAAGTAAAACTCGTAGCGATACTCGACGCGGATAAAGAAGGCTTTTTAAGGAGCGAAACTTCGCTTATTCAGACGATAGGCAGGGCTGCGCGGAACGCGGACAGCAAAGTCGTGATGTATGCGGACGAAATTACCGACAGTATGCGCCGCGCGATGGACGAAACGGCGAGAAGAAGAAGGATACAGTCGGAATACAACGAAAAACACGGCATAATTCCGAAAACCATAATAAAGAAGATAGTCAACACGCTCGAAATAACCAAAAAAGCGGACAGAACGAAAGATATTAAAATGAAGGATATCCCCGAAGAAATAGAGAAACTCAAAGCGCTTATGAAAGTCGCGTCGGCAAATCTCGACTTCGAGAAATGTATCGAAATCAGGGATACCATAGCGGAATTGAAGAAAAAGTTAAGGACAAAGTAGAAGTAATTTCTTATGATAAATTACATCAGGATAAGAGGCGCAAAAGAGAATAATTTAAAGAACGTAAGTCTGGATATTCCGAGAGACAAACTGATAGTCTTTACGGGAGTTTCGGGCAGCGGTAAATCGACGCTCGCTTTCGATACGATCTTTGCGGAAGGACAGAGAAAGTATATGGAAAGTCTTTCGTCTTACGCGAGGATGTTCCTCGGTCAGATGGAAAAACCTGACGTCGAGAGCATAGAGGGGCTTTCGCCCGCTATCTCGATAGATCAGAAAACGACTTCGAACAATCCTCGTTCGACCGTAGGCACGGTAACCGAGATTTACGATTATTTAAGGCTTTTATACGCGAGAATAGGCATACCGCACTGTCCGAAATGCGGCAGGGAGATAGAGAAGATAACCGTCGATCAGATAGCGGAAAAAGTGCTCGAATTGCCCGACGGAAGTAAAATTCTCGTGAACGCACCGGTCGTAAGAGGCAGAAAGGGGGAATATAAAAAGGAACTCGACGGTTTTGCTAAAAGCGGTTACGCGAGAGTGGAAATAGACGGCTCGGTTTACGACCTTTCGGAAGATATTAAACTCGATAAAAATATAAAGCACAATATTTCCGTCGTGGTTGACAGGCTCGTCGTAAAAGACGGCATCAGAAAAAGACTAACGGACAGCCTCGAAACCGCGCTCAAACTCGCGGAAGGGCTCGTCGTTATAAGTCGCGACGGCGAAAATACGCTTTATTCCACGAATTACAGTTGTCCCGATTGCGGCATATCGATAGAAGAGATAGAGCCGAGGCTCTTTTCGTTCAATAATCCTTTCGGCGCGTGCCCCGAGTGCAACGGGCTCGGTTTTACAACGCGCATCGACGAAAAACTCGTTATAGGCGATCCGAACAAGAGCATAAGCGAGGGGGCTATGCGCGTCACGGGCTGGAACCTCGACAGCGGAGCCATGGCCGATATGCATATGCGCGCCCTTTCCCGTCACTACGGTTTTTCTCTCGATACGCCCGTAAAAGACCTTCCGAGGTCCGTTCTCGACGTGATTTTATACGGCACTAACGGCGAAAAGATAAATATGACGTACAGCACGAGGACTTTCAACGGAAGTTATTACGCGAGATACGAGGGGATAATTCCAAACCTCGAACGCAGATACAAAGAGACTACGAGCGACTATACGAAGAGCGAGATAGAAAAATATATGGTCAATTCCGACTGCCGTTCGTGCAAGGGAAAAAGGCTCAAAAAAGAGGCTCTCGCCGTCACTGTCGGCGGATACAATATTTCCGACCTCTGCGATCTTTCGGTCGTTAAAATGCGCGGATTTATCGAAGAACTTACGTTGTCGGAAACCGAACGGATCATATCTAAGGCGATACTCAAAGAGATAAAAGCGAGATTGAAATTTCTCGAAGACGTCGGGCTCGGATATCTCACTTTATCGAGGAGCGCGGGCACGCTTTCGGGCGGCGAAGCGCAGAGGATCAGGCTCGCGACGCAGATAGGCAGCGGGCTTACGGGCGTACTCTATATTCTCGACGAGCCGAGTATCGGGCTTCATCAGAGAGATAACGAAAAACTTATAAAAACGCTTTTGAAACTCCGAGATCTCGGCAATACGCTTATCGTGGTCGAACACGACGAGGACACGATGCGCGCCGCCGACTATATAGTCGATATCGGTCCGAAAGCGGGCGTCCACGGCGGGGAAATAATTGCCGCGGGCTCGGTCGAGGACGTATGCAACGAAAAGAGGTCGATAACGGGCGATTATCTCGCGGGAAGAAGAAAAATAGAGATCCCCGCGAAGAGGAACGTTCCGAACGGAAAGTGGATAGAGGTTTTCGGCGCGAAACAGAACAATCTGAAAAACATCGACGTATAATTCCCCGTC
>CADBSX010000204.1 GCA_902797515.1 uncultured Eubacteriales bacterium
CAAACTCGTTTTGTCCGAAAAAGACGTCGTTTTTCCCTGTACGCCGCACGGAATAATCAAATTGCTCGATTATTATAAAGTCGAAACCGAAGGAAAGCACGCCGTAGTCGTCGGCAGGAGCAATATAGTCGGAAAACCTGTCGCACTTATGTTGTTACAGAGGGATTGCACGGTCACTATATGTCACAGCAAGACCGTAAACCTCGCGGAAATAGTGAAAACCGCCGATATTTTAGTCGTTGCGGTCGGTAAAAGGGGACTTATCGACGGCTCTATGATAAAAGACGGAGCGGTCGTTATCGACGCCGGAATAAACAGGGAAAACGGAAAGATTTTCGGTGACGTCGATTTTCCTTCCGCGTCCGAAAAAGCGTCGTATATCACGCCCGTACCGGGCGGCGTAGGGCCAATGACGATAACTATGCTGTTATATAACACTTATTTTGCGGGCTTAAAAAAAGTTAAATGAACAACGTCGAATACGAAGTAAAATATAACGAATATAAACGCGCTTTTAACGAGTACGCGGAAAATGTGTTTTCGGAAATAAAGACGCCGAATAATCTTGCCGACTCAATGAAATACAGTCTTTTTGTCGGCGGTAAGAGAATCAGACCCGTACTTCTTATATCTTCGTGCGAAAATAAAGGAATTTCCTCTGAAAAATATCTGCCTTACGCGCTCGCTATAGAGTGTATCCATACTTATTCGCTTATTCACGACGACCTTCCCGCTCTCGACAACGACGTTTTAAGGCGCGGAAATCCGACAAATCACGTAAAATTCGACGAGGCGACGGCTATACTTGCGGGCGACGCCCTTTTAAATTTCGCTTACGAGTTTTTGATTTCAAATTGCCAAGACGAAAACGACGTTAAAGCGATAAAATACGTCGCGGAATCGGGCGGTTATAGGGGGATGCTTTCCGGACAGAAGTCTGATAAAGAAAAAGAAAACGCCGCAATTTATACCGAAAACGATCTTTCGGAGATTTACAGGCTTAAAACGGGCAGGCTTATCGCTTGTCCGCTTGTAGTTGCGGAATTGCTTTCGGGAAACGAAAACATTGGGGAAACCGAAAATTTCGGTTTTGATCTCGGCAGGCTGTTTCAATTCGCGGACGACTATAAAGACGTCTTTTCAACGAGCGAACGTTTAGGGAAGTCGGTGGGAAAAGACGAGAAAGAAAATAAGTTGTCGGCGATAAAAGTTTACGGCGTAAAAGAGACGGAAAACATTATGAAAAACCTGTCGGAAAAATTAAAAAACTCCGCAAAATCTATTGATAAATCAGGTTTTTTAGAGTGTTTTATCGACAGCGTGGTCGCCTTATGAGGCTTGACAGATTTCTCTTTTCGGAAAAATATTTTCCTTCCGGAACGAAAGCCGCCGAGGCTGTGAAACGCGGTGAAATAAAGGTGAACGGCGCGGTCGTAACAAAGCCGTCTTGTGCCGTTACGGAAACCGACAAGATAGAAATACTGCGTTTCTCCGACAATTTCGTGTCGAACGGCGGCTATAAACTCGATAGAGCGGTAAAGGAATTTTCATTAGATTTTTCCGAAATGATTTGCGCGGATATAGGCGCGAGTTACGGCGGTTTTACGGATTGTCTGCTTAAAAACGGAGCGAAGAAAGTTTACGCGATCGACGTCGGCGAAAGTCTGCTGTCAACGGATTTAAAAAAAGACGAAAGAGTCGTTGTAAAAGACAATCTGAACGCGCGGTATTTAAATTGTGAAATGCTCGGCGAGAAAGTGGATTTTGCGGTGTGCGACGTGAGTTTTATCTCTCTGACGTATGTTTTGAAACCGATTTACGACGTTTTAAAGTCGGGATCTTACGCCGTAGTGCTGATAAAACCGCAATTCGAGTGCGGGAAAAACAAATTAAACAAAAACGGAATCGTTACCGACGTGTCCGTAAGAGCGGATTGCGTAAAGAAAATATACGATTTTGCTCTTTCGATCGGCTTTAAAATAGAAAATTTTACCGTCGCGCCGATTAAAGCGGATAAAAATGCGGAGTATCTGTTGTATTTACGAAATTTCGGCGAATATTCTTTGGATTTCGATAAAATAAAAAATATCGTTTTCGCAAAAGGTGAAAAATGAAAATAGGAATTTTTAACAGAGCGTTAGGAAACAAATCGGATATTACGGATAAATTCACCTCGCTTTTGACAGAAAAGAGCGTCGGTTTTTTCTTTATGGATTGCAATTCTTCCGAAAAGCCCGACGTAATCGTCGTTTTCGGCGGTGACGGAACGATACTTTCGGCGGCAAAAACCGCGACTTTCTACGACGCCCCCGTTTTCGCCGTCAATACCGGAACGATAGGATTTTTGAGTTCTTTTGAAACGACGGAACTCGAAACCGCCGTCGATTGCCTTTTAAGCGGAAAATACGGCGTTTCTCCGCGCAGTTCTCTCAAAATTACCGTCGGAAACGACGAATATTTCGCTTTAAACGACGCGGTGATAGAACGGGATAAAGCGGCGGAAGAGAATACCGTTATCAGTAAGATCAATCTTTCTATAGGCGGTCAGTCGGTTTACGATTTGAACGCGGACGGAATAATCATATCCACGCCGACCGGCTCTACGGCGTATTCGCTATCCGCGGGCGGCGTTATTCTTACGCCGGATCTTAAATCGTTTATCGCGACTCCTATATGTTCTCACTCTTTGAGTTCCAGACCTGTCGTTTACGACGACGGGAAAACCGCGACGGTCACTCTTCTGAATTCGTCTTGCAGTTGTATTTTAAGTCTTGACGGCAGACCGATAAAAAAACTGAAAACAGGCGATAAAGTATTTGTGTCAAAAAATGAAAAAACCTTTAAATTGATAGAAAAAAACGATGATTTTTTTAATAGATTAGTTAATAAATTAGGATAAAAATGTTAAGAAGTCTCGAACTGAAAAACATCGCGCTTATAGACAAGGCGACGATAGAATTTGAAAAAGGTCTTAACGTTTTGAGCGGCGAAACGGGATCGGGAAAATCGGTTATCATCGATTCGATAAATTTTGTTCTCGGCGCGAAAGCGGATAAGACTATGATCCGTTACGGCGAGACGGAGAGCGCGGCGACCGCCGTTTTCGACCTCGACGGCGCGGAAGAGGCGAAAAAGATTCTTTCCGATCTTGACGTCGATTTCACCGACGAAGTTATTATTACGAGAAAAATCAATTCCGAATCCAAATCCTCGATACGCGTAAACGGCGTGCCTTTTACGGTCGGTATGTTAAAATCGCTTACTTCGGTACTCGTTGACGTTCACGGGCAGAGCGAACATTATTCTTTACTTAAACAGAGCGAACAACTCAAAGTTTTGGATAAATTTTCTTTTTCCGCGCTTTCGGATTTAAAAATTCAGGCTAAAGCCGTAGCCGCCGAATTGAGAAATACCGATAAAAAAATATCGGCGCTCGGCGGAAACGAAAGCGACAGAGCGATAAGGGCGGACATTCTTAAATTTCAGATTTCAGAGATAGAAAACGCCGAATTGAAGGACGGAGAACTCGAAGAACTTGAAATAAAGAGAAAAAAATTGAGAAACGCCGAGAAATTGAGAGAATTTTCTTCAAGCGCGGCGGACGCGCTCGAAGGCGAAAACCGCGCTTTGGACAATATAAACGAGGCGATCAGGAACTTGTCGGCAATATCGGATCTCGACGAAGAATATTCTTCCGCCGCAGACAGACTTTATTCCGTTACCGCGGAAATAGAAGATATATGCGACACGCTCGCGAAAAAAAGTTCCGAACTCGATTTTGACGATTTCGATCCCGATTTCGTGGAAGATAGAATTGATAAGATAAAATCGCTTTATAAAAAATACGGATCGGGCGTGGACGAAGTAAACCGTTTTCTTATAAGCGCAAAGGAAGAGTACGAAAGACTTATAAATTTCGACGAGGAATACGAAAAACTCGTAAAGTCAAAAAAAGAACTTCTTAATACTCTTAATTCCGTAAACTCGGAAATATCCGATCTTCGTCGGAACTCGTCGCTCGTATTTTCCGAAAAAGTCTGCGCGGAACTTTCGGAATTAGGTATGAAAAACGCAAAGTTTTCCGTTGATTTTAAAGATTATTACGAAATTACCGACGCGCCCTATCCCGACAACGGCAACGACGAGATAGAATTTATGTTCTCGGCGAACCTCGGAGAGCCGAGCAAACCTCTTTCTAAAATAATAAGCGGCGGAGAAATGAGTCGTTTTATGCTCGCGTTAAAGGCAATAATAACCGATTATCAGGAAATATCCACGTATATTTTCGACGAAATAGACGTCGGTATCAGCGGAAGAACGGCGGAAACCGTCGCGGAAAAACTTGCCGCGATATCGAAGGACACGCAGGTTATAGCGATCTCGCATCTTCCGCAGGTATGCGCTTTTGCGGATAATTCGCTTTACATCGAGAAAAAAGAAGAGGTCGGAAAGACTTTCACGAGAGTAAAGAAACTCGACGTCGAAGGAAAAATTGCCGAAATAGTCAGAATTACCGGCGGTGACGCCGGCAGCGAGGTTTCCGTTATGCACGCCAAAGAAATGATCAAAAAGGCGGACGCTTTTAAAAAATAAATCAATAATTGAATAAATGCTTTTTTTTGTTTCATACTTGAATTCGTAATGGGCACGGAGATTTTATGAACAAGAGAAAAGTAACGTTTTTATCGGCGGTTTTAATATTTATAACCGCTTTTTCAATAAATTCGGGCATTTTTGCCCGCGCGGACGAAGAATATTTCTATCTCGGAGGAATACCTGTAGGTTTTTCCCTTCAAACGGGCGGAGCGACGGTGGTCGGCGTAAGCGATATAGTGACGACGGAAGGCGTATATTCGCCGTCGAAAAACGCCGACATTAAAGTCGGAGACATGATTTTATCGGTCAACGGAAAAGAAGTAACGGATTCCGCCTCGATCGCGTACGCGCTTAAAGACTGCGAGGGCAATCCCGTGGAAGTGAAAATCGAACGCGACGGATTATTTATTACTAAATACGTCACGCCGAGAATAGACTACGACGGAACTTATAAACTCGGTCTTTTTTTAAGGGATAATTTAAGCGGAATAGGAACTTTGACGTATATAACAAGCGATGGAAAATACGGCTCTTTGGGGCACCCTATAACCGACGACGACGGTAAACTACTCGAAATCAAAGGCGGAACGACGTATCTTTGTTCGATAATCGGCGTCATGCGCGGAGAAAGAGGTAAAGCGGGAGAACTGAAAGGTATTTTTATTGAAGACAGGAAGATAGGGAACGTAACGGTTAATAACGAAACGGGAGTTTACGGCGAAGTCGATAAATCTTACGATTACGGAAAACTCGAAAAGGTAAAAGTCGGGCGCGCGTCGGTCGGAAAAGCGACGGTATATACCTGCGCAGACGGCGTTTCGCCGTCCGTTTACGACATAAGTATCGTTAAAATCGACGATAATAACACGGAAAATAAGAATTACGTTATAAAGATAGACGATAAGAAATTGCTCGCGTTGACGGGTGGAATACTACAAGGCATGAGCGGTAGTCCGATAGTACAAAGCGGCAACGTCGTGGGCGCGGTAACTCACGTTTTTATCAATGATCCTACTCGAGGTTACGGAATAAATATCGAAAAAATGGTCGCAAACACTTAAACGTTGACATTAAAAGACTTTTATCCTCATAAATTTATTATGAGGATTTTTTATGCCCGAAATTATTTTAAAAAGAATAAAAACATTGAAAAAAAACTATAAATTTCTTGTTTTTTTCGGAATAACTTTTATCGTCGGCGTCGTGCTCGGCATTATAACGTTTAAAAGAGGCGCGGGAAACGAGTTTTTTTACGAAACGGTATTCAATTACTTTTATAATATTTTCTCGCCGTCCGTAAATCCGCTTCACGTCTTTTTTAAACGGATATTCATTGATTTAGGATATATCGCCGTTTTTTTCCTGCTCGGTCTTTCTATATACGCCTTTCCGATAGAATATATTATCGTCTTTTACAGAGGTATGGTTATAGGTTGCGTTTCCTGCATATTCTTTTCCTGTTATTCTTTTTACGGGCTTTTTTTGTTTATAGCGGTAACGCTTCCTCAAAATCTTATTGTTTTCGCCGGTCTTGCGTGTCTCGGAGTACTTAATTTTGACGTCGGAATGAATAAAACCTGCAAAAAGGCTGTTTTTATGGATTATCTTATAAACGCCGCTTTCGGATACGTTATATGTATTTTCGGAGCGATCTACGAAATGGCGCTGCTTTTACTGATTATAAGACCGTTAAATTTTTATCTGTGAATAAAAACCTTTTTTTTGCGGAAACTTAAAACGGGATCAACGATCCGAGGAGAAATTTATGAAGAGATTTTTAATCGTGATTTCCGTTTTGATTTCTGCGATTTTAATAAGTTTTTCAGGCGTTTCGGCGCTTGCGGACGGAGAAGTGAACACTTCGTCCCGTTCTACTTTTTTAATGGACGCGGGAAGCGGAACGGTAATTTATTCAAAGAACGAAAAAGACAGACTGCCTATCGCGAGTATGACGAAGATAATGCTTTTGAACCTCTGTTTTGAAAAATTCGACGAAGGAGTATTTTCTTTTGACGACGAAATAACCGTAAGCAAAACGGCGAGCGGTATGGGCGGTTCGCAGGTCTTTCTCGAAGAAAACGGAAAATATAAGGCGAAAGATCTTATTAAAAGCATAATCGTGGCGTCGGCAAACGACGCGTCGGTCGCAATGGCGGAATTTCTGTACGGCAGCGAGCAAAAATGCGTCGAAGCGATGAATGCGAAATGCGCCGAATGGGGGCTTTCGGACACTCTCTTTTCAAACTGCACGGGACTTACGAAACCTACTCAATATTCCTGCGCGGAAGACGTTGCGAAAATGTTCGGAAAACTTATAAAACACAAGGAATATTTTGATTTTTCAAAGATCTGGACGGACGAGATAGGGCATAGCGGCGGACGAGTTACGGGAATATCCAACACTAATAAACTGGTAAGGTTTTACGAGGGCTGCGACGGCGGGAAAACGGGATATACTTCGGAATCAGGCCATTGCGTCGCCGTCACGGCTAAAAGAGGCGGATTGCGGCTGATTGCGGTCGTTATAAAGGGAACGGACAGTAAAAACAGATTTGCTGACGCAAGTAATATGCTCAACTACGGATTTGAACGGTTTACGAGTAAAATGGTAGTCGATTCCAAAAAGCCGATGGATATAAAAGTTACGGTCGAAAAAGGTAAAAAGGGAAGCATAGGAGTTATAGCCGAAAAAGACGTGTTCGTATTTTCCGAAAGAAACTCAAAGGAAAATATAAGACTTGACTTTATTCCCTTCGTTATTACCGCGCCCGTTAAGGCGGGCGACAAGGTCGGAGAAGTCGTAGTTTACAGGGACAACGTGGAATACGAAAGAGTAAAGGTCGTTGCAAACGAGTCTTCCGAAAAGAAATTATTCTTTGATTATATTTACGATATAGCAAAAGAAATGTAATTATAAAACATTAAAAAACCGCAGTAAATAACTGCGGTTTTTTAATGTTTTACGTTTCTTCTTCCCTATGGAATTTTACGAGTTTCGAGGCTTCTTTTCTCGAATCTCTGCTTATTGCCGCGTAATGTTTTCTCGTGGTATTTACGTCTTTATGTCCGAGAAAATCCGCGACGGCGTATATATCGCCCGTATTCTGATAAAGTTCGGTACCGAACGTGCTGCGAAGTTTATGCGGCGTAATATGTTTGAGCGGCGTGACCTGTTTGGCGTAATCTTTGACGAGGTTCTGGACCGCGCGCGTCGAGATCCGTCTGTTTTTCAGGGATACGAACATCGCGTATTCGTCTTTCGGTATGTCTTTGAGGTCATATCTGTAATCAATCCACGATAAAAGCGCCTCTTTTACTTCGTCGTTAAAAAACAGGGGAGTTCTGTTTCCTCCTTTTCTGGTGACGATAAAACTGTTCTGAACGAAATCGAAATCGTCAACGTTCAGCCCGACGAGTTCGCTTATACGGATTCCCGTGCCTAAAAAAAGTGATAAAATTGCGAAATCTCTGACTTTTAATTTGCTGTGAAAGGCGTTTTTCTTGCTGTTTTCCGAAAAAGCGTCGTCGCTTTCGGCATAATCTAAAATATCCTTTATTTCTTTTCCTTCGAGCCTTATTATCTCTTTTTCGTGAAGTTTAGGCGTCGGAACTTTCGACGCAACGTTCGCTTTTATCTCGTCCTGACTGAAAAAATAGCGGTAAAGAGCACGGATCGTCGCTAATTTTCTCGCTTTCGCGCGCTCGTTGCAGGAAAGATATTGACCGTGAATTTTATAATGCGAGAGATAATTCAAAAATCTTTCGATATCCTTTGCCGAAAGTTCGTCTAAAATCGAAATCTTCATATCCTCGACGGGAATTTTTTTGACTTCCGAGATATATTCGAAGAAAATGCGAAGATCGTAGGCGTAATTGAGTCTCGTAAGCGGGGAAGTGTTATTGCCCGTTCCGATAAAGAAATCAGAGCAGAAATAGGGAAGATCAAGGAGCAATTTTTCTATTTTTTCGTCGGAAAGTTCGTTCCTTGCAGAGTAATAATCGTTTTTGTTTTTTTCTTTCAAAGTTTTTCCCTCGGCTTTATTCTGTAAATATTTTATCATATTTTATTGAAAAAGTAAAAAATTTATAGGGCAGTTTGTATTTTTTAAAAAATTTTAATACTTGCCTGCGCTTATTTTCACTGCGTAAAACACAAGTTTTACGCAGTGAAATACGATAAAAGAGAGGAAAAAGGTCATACGATACGATTAAAATAATTTTTGTTTTCCGTGATTTTATTTAAGATTTTAATTTTTATTACGAATTTTTCCGAATTGCTTTTTCAACTATTGACACGTTTCGCAATAAATGCTATAATAATTATAAGAAAAATTATCGGTTTCCGTTTTACGCGGCTTTTATCCGATAAATTTTTAAAAACCAAGGAGAAATCTATGGGCGACAATCCGGTTATAAACGGCGAGATGATTCGCGGTCATATCGACACGATAATTCTTCTTTCGCTTACCGACGGGGACAAAGACTCCAACGAGATCCGCGCAGATATCGAATCTCGATCCGAAAATAAATACAGCGTCAAGCAAGGCACTTTTTACAGCGCGATGCAACGGCTTGAAAGTCAAGGCTATATCCACTCGTACAGATCGAGTTCCGAGGACGGAATACGCCGAAAATTTTTCACGCTTGACGAAAAAGGCAGAAGATCGCTCGATAAAAACAAGGAAGACTGGTTAAAATCCAAAGAACTTATCGATAATCTTATCGACGCGCCCGACGTTCCGAAGAAGGAAAAGCCGTTTGAAGAGGAAGAAAAGGACGAATTCGACGATTTAAGCGAGATTTCCTCGTCGATAGACGGTTTCGATATATCCGAAGAAGATTCGGACGAATATTTCGACAAACTCGGCAAAGAGGCTTTGGAATCGCTTAATTCCGAAATGAACGAAACGGAAACGGCGGACGGAGAAATTCCCGAAGATGATCTCGTTTACGAGGAAACGGAAGAGGAAAAAACCGAAGATACGACTTCCCTTTCTACCGAAAATCCCGACGACGACCTCAACTATATCTTTGAAGAAATAGTTGACGACAGCACGGGCGTTTCTTATATTTCAGAGTCTGAACCGGCTGAAAAACTTTCTGTTTCCGAAGAAAATACCGAAGATTTTGAAGAAATCGAAGAAGAGCCCGTCGCGGAGGTCGTCGAGGAAGAAAAACCTGTCGAACGGGAAAAAGACGACTTTTTGAAGGTCGATTCCGGACAGCCTACGAACAGGCGTGAATACAAAAGTATATTGACTAAACTCTTCCCTAAAAACGAAACGCAATCGGGCGGCTCACGTATATCCGCAGACGACAACAAGCAAATAGATTTCGAGGAACTTAACGAAACCGAAAACACGCAAACCGAAAAGACTTATAAAAAGCAATCGTCCGGCGACGCCGTCGATTTTTCGGATCTGTATGCGATGGCAAACCGCGAAGGCTTTAAACTCAAAACGTCGGTAGGAACGAATAAAAAAGTCGGTGAAAGGATATTCCTCAATAAATTGAGATGTCATGCGTCCGCTCTCTGGTATCTTATCGCGTTTGTGGAAATGCTGATTTTAAATCTCTCTTTAGGAAATTTCGTCGGTTGGCTGCCGTCGGTACGGATTGCGGTCGCTCTTTCGGTCGCGATATTCCCGATAGTTATGTTCGCCGTTTATCTGCGCGGCAGAAAAAATACCGTGTCAGACGTTCCGACGTTCAAAGATTCCGTCGAGGTCGCGCTTATTATCACTTTCCAACTGCTTATCATAACTCTTTGCGTGGCGTTATTCGCGTCGATAGATTTCAATAATCTGACGGAAGTCGTTTCGTTTATCGTTCTTCCAATGGCGCTGATAATAGATATACCTTTATATATTATTATCAAATATGCCCTTCTCGGAACGGGAAATTACACGTCGGAAGAATAAAATATTTTTTAAAATAAGAGGTATTATCTGTGATTTTGCGGATAATACCTCTTTTGAAATAAAAAGAAACGCGACTTCGACGTATCGCGAAGTCGCGTTTTTTCATTTAACGTAAACGCCCTGTTCTTCGAGCCACTCTACGCTTAATTTTACCCATTTCGGCAAAGACTTGCTCGCTTCGGTTATCATGTTTTTCCCGCCTTGTCCGTACACGTTCATATTATCGAGAGATATTCCGTGTACGCCCTTTCCCCACACGTGGATAGCGAAAGGAACGCCCGCCTCCTCGTAAGCGTCGGCGACGGCAAGCGAATTTTTGACGGGAACGGCGCCGTCCGTATAGGTCGCCCATATAAAGGCGGGCGAAGACGCGGAATTTACGAGTTTATCTATCTGCAATCTGTCTTTAAGTTCTTCGTCCGTTCCGCAAAGGTTGTCGAAACTTCCCTTATGCGCTTTTCCGCGATATATGATAACGGGATAAGAAAGGATAACCGCGTTCGGTCTTGCGGAAACGTCGGATTTAAATATCTTTTTCACTTCCGGACTGTCGTAATAAGAGCCGAGCATTCCGCAGAGGTGTCCGCCGGCGGAAAATCCGACTGCGGCGATCATATTCGCGTCTATTCTCAATTCGTCCGCATTTTTACGAAGATAATTCATCGCGAGCACGGCTTCGAGAAGAGGATACGGAAAACGGCACGGAGAGACCGAATAATCGAGAACGAATGCGTTAAATCCGTAATTGACGTAAGATAAAGCGACGGGCTCCGCCTCCCTGAAAGAACAAAAGCCGTATCCGCCGCCGGGGATAACGAGCATCGCGGGAGATTTCCTGTTCGCGTCAACTTCCCTGCTTACCGCTTTTATATAGCAAGTGAGTTTACAACCGCAGTTTTCGGGTTTTTTTACACCGAAATAATCGTAGAGATCGACAGTAAAGCAATTCATATGGTTTTTCCTTTTTTGATTATTACGGACGTTACCGCCCGCGTCTAATATTATATCACCGTCAAAATAAAAAATCAACCGATTTATCGCTTATTTGCCGATAAGACGTAAGCGAATATCTTTATGGCTAAAAAAGCCGAACAAAAAACGGAAAGCAAGTTCAGAATAATGAAAAGCGAAATTATTATCGTCGGAAAATCCGCCGTCACCGAAAACAAAAGAGTTAGTATAAAAAATATTAAAAACGATATTTTTTTAACGCCTTTTTCTTTTACGGGAGAGATTAAAAAGCCGATTGCAAAGCCGTTTATTATAGCGTTTGTAAACGATAAAATTGCCGATAAAACATTCGATTTTATAACTAAAAGGAAAAACCACGGCGAAAGCCCGTCGAAAAAGTTTTTTAAAGAGCCGAGTTTTTCGGCGTCTTTAAAGAGTTTTTCCGCTACCGAAAAAACGCTTTTCGATATCTGCATTCCCGAAAAGACGCAAACGGTTATAAAGACCGCGGAAAAAACGTCGTCTTTTCTCGCTATTACCGCGCAGACGAGAGCGAAAACGAACATAAGCGAGTTTTCCGCGACTATATTTATTATATTATCCGTCCACCTTACGTCCGGCAGAACGGATAGAAGTTTTGAAAGCGCGAATTTTATTACGGTAAAAGCGAAAAGTCCCGAAAAAGTATATATTACGGATTCGCTTACCGAAAATTTTTCATATAAAACGGTTTTTCCCGCGAGAATAAGGAAAAAAAGAGGAAAAATAAGCGACGTCGCTATGAGCGATATCGTAAATATCTTTACGTCGAAAGATACGAAAGCGATAATAAAAAGCAAAATAATCGCGATAATCATCAACGAAAAAGGAAGAAATAAACTCCTGAATTCGTTTTTACCGGTTTTTTTGTTTTTTGCAAAACCGAAAATATTGAAAACGCCTGTTTTTTCAGCGTTTTCCCTGTCCTTTTTTTTGCGGGAGACTTCCCCTTCGACTATTCCGTCTTTTTCGTCTTTTGAGCCGAGCCTTAAAAAATCGTTATTCATTTTTCACTCTGTCGAATTC
>CADBSX010000205.1 GCA_902797515.1 uncultured Eubacteriales bacterium
CGACCTACCTGACGGACAAATGAAGAATCTCGCTTGAAATATAGTAGATCCTTCCGTAGCCCGTCATGCGGGAGCGTGTCAGGATGATAGGAACAAGAATATCCGCTTTTCAAACGGACATTGACGAGCGGCTGTCGCCTTCTCGAAATGACAAAATAAGAAAAATAATAAAGCATAAAAAGTCGCTGATATCGTATTTTTTGCCGATTGCGCTTTTAAATTCTTGATTTTTTCTATATAATATGTTATTATATTAAACATAAGGGGCGTTATCGCTATATTGCTTTATTAAAAATAACGCTTTCGTCGAAGGAAAAAACTATGGATAAGAAAAAATCGGGCGCGGCGGCAAATTTCTACGAAATCTCTTTCCGTTATTCTTTTTCGGATAAAACGGTTTATCCCGTTTCGCGGGACGGAAAACCTTTCGCGGAAAAAAAGGCTTTGTCCGCGCATAAAGCTCTCTCTTTCGTATCCGACGAAAAAGACAGGAGCTTTCTCTCGGAAATCATAAAATCGGCGTCGCCGTCCGAAACAAAAGTCAAACGTATCTGCAAGATGAAAATTTCGGAAGAGGAAAAATGGTATCTTATTCTTTTGTACTTCTCTTCCGAAAACGGAAAACCGCAGTATATCGACGGAAAGATCATAGACGTCGATAGCGAATTCGCGGAAGTCCCGTCTCTTAAATATCACGCGTACCACGATTATCTGACCGGTCTTTACCGCCAGAATTACGCGAAAGACATAATCCTCGAAAAACTGAAAGATATGAACAAAAACTACGTGTTCTGTATCTTCGATATCGACTACTTCAAGGGGATAAACGACTGTTACGGGCATCAGTTCGGGGATAAAGTCCTGCAATACCTCTCTAAACTCGCGAAGGCGAATTTGAGAATGGACGGCACGGACATAGTCGCGAGAATAGGCGGCGACGAATTTCTCGCTTTCGTGGAATACGAAAACAACGCAGAGGAACGCGTGAAAAAGTTTCACTCGTCTCTTGCCGGCGTTCTCGACGGCGTGGAATTTTCGGTGAGCATGGGCGCGGTCGATACCTCTATCGCGGGAAGGGATTACGACACTTTATATCGCCACGCCGATCAGTCTCTTTACGCGAGCAAGCGTTTCGGCAGGGGCGTTTGCTGTTTTCACGATCCGACGGTCAAAAACGGATATTTTTCAAACAATCCTTTCAAAAGAAAATGATTTTTCCCCCGCCGTGTTTTTCGTTCCGCGGAAAACACGGCGTTTAATACAAAAAACAGGCGGTTTCCCGTATGAAAAACAACACGGTACAATCGAATATAATGCGTTTCGTCAAAGCGGCGGTAATAAGCCTCGCGCTTATCGGCGTAGAGTTCATAATAGGCTTTCTCGTTTACAGGAACGCCGTTTCCGTCGCGTATTCGGGCATAATCGACGGATACGCCGAATCGGCGAAAAAGATCTCGGCGGACCTCTCGAAGTCGATATCCGATAACGCCGCTTACGACTTGTCCGCCTCTCTTTCGGACGGTAATATCGAGATAAACGGCACTTCCTACGTCGCGAGCGACAGCGTGAACAGAAATATTCTCTCTTCCGATTTTACCGTCGCCGCCCTTTCCGACCTTATCGACAATTCTTCCGCAGACGACTTTATAAAAAACGATAAAAAGACTTACGCGGTTTACGTCGAAAAGACGGGCGACAAGTCGGCAAATCTTTCGCTTAAAAATATGGACGCTCTCACGGCGGGAATATCCCTTGCGGGCTTTAACGGTCTCGCCGTGTTTTCGGACAGCAGGCGAACGGTTTACGTTTACGATATAAATCGCGACGACGCGGGGAAAAAAGGCATCGCCGCCTCTTTGAGTTATAAATTCGACTTTTCCGACGGCGCGGCGACCGAGACGACGGAGATCGACGGCTCCACGTATGCCGTCGCTCTTTCAAAAATCGACGGCACGGATTTCTACGCGGGCGGTTACGCCGATTTTTCCGCGAAGGAAAAGATTATGTCCGACCTTAAACTGCGTATAGTCCTTCTCTTCGCTATTCTCGGCGTCGCCGTTATAATCCTCGTTTTCGCGAGCGTTTTCCTTCTCGATAAGAAAATAAACGGCTCGGACGCGCCGTATAAAATAGTCACCGACGGTTACGGGAAAATACTCCGCTCGAACAAGGCTTTCGGCTGGGATTTCCCCGACGCCACCTTGATAAAAGAACGCGTAAACCGTTTCGACGAAAAAAATCAGTACGCGATAACCGTTCCGCAGGACGGCGAGAATAAAATACTCACCTGTCACGCGGAAAAGAAGTCGGACGGCACGGTATCCCTTTCCGCCGAGAAACTGACCGTTCCGTTCGGCACGGACGTCGAAACCGAACACGAGGACACGATGCGCGGCGTTTACGAAACGCTCGCAGCCGACAAAGACGTTCTCGTCGGCGAGGCGTTTTTCGAGAATCTGCACGACGTAAAGGTTATTTTCGGGCGCGACTTCGCGGAAAAGGTCAGAAACGCGCTCGTCGAAAGGATAAAAGAGAAATTTCAGTACGTCTTCCAGATGGACTACTACCACATAGGCATTATTCATCCCGACGGAAAGACTTTAAAGCACGTTTTAAGGGATCTGCCCGACTACGTCGCGTATTTCAATAAGGTCGTCAGCGTGAACGAAAACCTCGTCAAAGCGGTCGTGAAATGCGGTTTCGCGATGAGCGACAATATGATGGAATCGAGGGATTACGAATACGTTATGACCGCCGTCAACGCCGCTCTTTCCCGTTCGAGAGAGAGGACGGACGATCCGCTGTTAAAGGTCGATTACTACCTCTATCACGAGTCGCAAAAGAGCGTTTATTCGAGGTATTTCTTTAAAATAGATATTCCGAAAATGCTCGCGGAAAACAGTTTTCTTCTCGAATATCAGCCGCAATACAGTCTTAAAGATAATAAAATAGTCGCGTTCGAGGCGTTGTTCCGCGTCAGAAAAAGCATTGCGGTAAAGGCAAGCACGGCGGATATCATCGCTTACGCCGAACAGTCGGGCGCGATGATACTTTTAGGCGATTTCATTTTCAATACGGGTATGCAGTTCGCGAAGAGCATCGAGGGCTCCGGCGTCAGCGTTTCTTTAAACGTTTCTCTTATTCAGCTTATGCAGGCGGGATTCGTCGATAACTTTATGAAACTGTATCGGAAATACGACTTAAAGCCCGGCTCGATAGCGATAGAGATAACGGAATCTTACCTTATAAGAACGCTCGACGAAACCGTCAAAAAACTCGAAATACTGCGTTCCAACGGCATAGGCATACACCTCGACGACTTCGGCACGGCGTATTCCTCTTTCCACTACCTTCAGGACCTTCCGATAACGGCGATAAAGGTCGATCAGATATTTATAAAGGATATTCTGAAAAACAAACACAGTCAACTGATTTCCAAAACCATAATAGACATAGCGAGAAGCCTCGATCTTCAAAGCATATGCGAAGGCGTGGAAACGGACGGACAATTCGAGTATTTAAAGAGCATAAACGGCGACCTTATACAAGGTTTCCTAATAAGTCGTTCGGTGGACGCGGAAACGGCGAGGAAAATGATTTCCGATTACCGTTACGTGCCGAAGAAAAAATCCGAGGACGAATAAGCCCCTTCCGTCACTACGTGACACCTTCCCCATTGACTACGGTCAATAGGGCAGGCGAGAAAGAGAGCGAGAATAACGAAACTATACTTCTCGCTTCCCCTTTTGTGAAACAAAGGGGGAAGTCCCCGAAGGGGGATAGGGGCAACAACCTGCAATATCCGCAATATAATAATCGCTTTCGCAGCGAAAACAAGATAAAAATAACAAGGTGATAATATGTATAATTTCAATCTTCTTGAAAATCAGACTGAAGTAAGCCCGGGCGTCGCCCTTCTGCTTACCGTATTGTTTATTCTTATCGCGGGAACGGCGATATTTTTCCTCTATCGCGGAATAAGAAGGGAAAGAAACCGCTATATCGCCGATAAACTCAAAATCGGACAGTTGAGCAAAGACGCGTTCGACGATATGATAAAACGAAGAATAAAAGTAGCGAAGAAAAACACGCATTTTTCCGTTATGTTCATAAAAATTCTCAACGGAAAAGACCTCGTTTTATCCCTCGGCGCGAAACAGTACGACGCGTTTATAATAACGCTTACCGACAGGCTCTATGCCGTTCTGCCGAAAAACTCGAAAGTGTGCGAATACGAAGAGGACGTCCTCGCCGTGTTTATCGACGAAAATCTTGACGAAAAATCGCTTTCCGACGTGTCGAATTTCTGCGTTATGGAATGTATAAAACCAATAACGCTCGTCACGAAAGTCAAAGTTACGGCGGAGATCGACCTCGGCGCGATAGCGTACGAAAATTCTTCCGGTTTTTCGGCGGAAACCTTCCTTTTAAACGCCGAAAGAGCGCTAGACAACGCCGTAAAGGGCGGCTCGAACAGATTTTCCGTCTATTCGCCCGAAATGGACTACAACGAGGACGAGGCTTACCAACTTTACCGCAGAATAAAGACCGCGGCGGCGAAAAACGAATTTACTCTGTATTACGAGCCCGTATATGCAGGGCTTAAAACGATAATAGGCTACGAGAGTCTGCCGAGGTGGGAAAACGCGGATCTCGGCGTACTGAAAGAAGAAAAATTCCTGCCCGCGCTTATGCAGTCGGGCGAAGACAAAAAAGTAACCGCCGCGCTTTTCGGTAAACTTCTCTCCGACGCCGAAGAATATTTTGCCCGCCATACGGAAGAAAACGACGTGACGTTTTCGTTTAACGCCGTTAAAAAGCAAATATCTTCCGTCGGATACGCGGACGACCTTTACAGGATTTCCAAAAAACACAAAATCGATCCGCAGCGCATATGTATAGAAATAGGGGACTATCGCGAGCCTGCTACTCTGGATAATATAAAGAAATTGCAGAATTACGGTTTCAAGATCGCGATAGACGGACTTAACAACGCGGATTCGGAAACGCTCGGCGAAATTCAGAGCATCTCGCCCGAATGGATAAAACTGCCTGCGGCGTTCATAATGCAGACGAAGAGTAATTTCTTCTATAAAGGCGTTCTGGAAATGCTTGAAAATTACACGCGAGAGCGCGCCGCGAAACTGATCGTGACGAACGTTTCGACGGAAGAAGAGGCGGCATACGTCGCGGAACTGAAATTGCAGTTTCTTCAAGGCGCGGCGTTCGCGAGCGAGCTTCCGAAAGCGGAATAACACGAAAACGGAAACAAATTCTCTTTTGTAATTCCGAGCGTAGCCGAGGAATTCCAACGAGAAAAAGAAAGATCGGCATATATATATTATATAATGATATAGCACGGTTTACGGAATTTTAAATTTTTATACGCCGCGGAAAATCTTTTTTGAAAAAATTTTAAAAATTTTTCATTTTTTTTGTCAAAAACCGTTGACAAACGAAAAAAAAAGGTTTATTATAATGGTACAATAAATTTTGGCAAAGCACTCGAAAGAGTGTGGCGCAAAGCTTTAGAGCCTAAGTTTTTCTTTACCGAAAGGAAATATGGTTGTCAGTTGCTAATATCCACGTCAAACGGAAATTAGCAACTTTTCTTTTTTTCAGGTCAAGAAAATATGGTTGTCAGTTGCTAAATTCTTTTGCAAAAATGCAAATCGTTAGCAACTTTTTATTTTGTATAAGATATTTTTCAACTAAATATCATATACTGAATAGGAAGTTCGGGAGTTACAATGGATCTAAGGTGGCAAAAACGATTAAAAGTAAGACGTGTTTCCACAATTGCGATTATTGCTTCCCTGCTTATACTTTCTCTGTTCGCGGGCTTTACGATATACGGCAATAAAGTAGGTAACTTTGTTATCAACGTAAACAACGACGGAGTGAAATTGTCTTTAAGTATTCACGACGACTTGTCCGAGCCTACCGACAGACTTACGTTCAGCGGTATGGCGCAAATAAGCGATATCACCTACTCGGAACTGCCCGAAGATATTGCGATAAAAGAAACGTCGAAAGGCGTTCAGGGCGAAAAGAGCGTCGATCACGAATATTTAGCGTTCAGTTTCTATCTGATAAATTACTCGTCGAGAGCGGTTGACTACGATATGGACTTAAACCTTATAGATACCGTGGGCGATCCGCTGCCGATAATAAGAGTAATGCTGATAGAGGGCGACAGAAACGTAAGCGATTTAAGCAACAGGATATACGCAAAAGCGGAAAACGACGATGCTGCGAGACAATATCTGAAAGACGGCCTCGAAAGATGCGGAGGCGTTTACGAATCGGAAGACTTCGACATTGAAAACAAGAGATTGTTTTCGGTACAGGGAAAGGATTTGGGAGTAAGCGCGGCGCAGAAATACACGGTGATACTTTGGATAGAGGGATGCGATAAGGAATGCACTAACGAGCGTCTCGGCAGCAGAGTAAAAATGCAACTCGATATCTTCGGATATTAA
>CADBSX010000206.1 GCA_902797515.1 uncultured Eubacteriales bacterium
GAGAAAAGGGGAAAAAGCGTCGCTTTCCGCGGTCAGGCTCTCGAAAGTGTATTTTCAAGCCGACCTTATTTCTTCCGCGATCGCGAACTACCTTATGGACGGTCGAACCGAGCGAGGCGAAAGCCGAGACGAGCGTAGCCGAGTGTGATAAAGGAAATGCCAAAACTAAAACCGCGCCCCGCCGAAAATATTTTTCGGCGGGGCGTTTTTTCCGTTGACTTTATTGCGTTTTTGGTATATACTCTTAAAACGAAGAGAAACTCGGCGAAAAAACAATCGTCGAACAATCTTTCTTTTTTTATAAAAATCGGCGTATAAGTCGATTATCTGCCTAAAAAGCGAAAACGAGAGGTAATAAATAATGAAGATACTGACGCTCAACGGCGTAAACCTGAATATGCTCGGGATCAGAGAACCGAGCATTTACGGCGACAAAAATTACGAGGCTCTCGACAAGTTTATCCGTAAATGCTATAAGCAGAACAAGGTGAGCGGCGACGTGTTGCAGACCAACAGAGAATACGAACTCGTCGAGGAAATACAGGGTGCGTATAACAATTACGACGGAATAATCATAAACGCCGGCGCTTACACACATACGTCGGTCGCGATACTCGACGCGCTCAAAGCCGTCTCGATACCGACGGTGGAAGTACACCTCTCGGACGTAAACGCGAGGGAAGATTTCAGAAAGACAAGTTATATAAGCCTTTACGCGGAAAAAGTAATTACGGGCAAAGGTTTCGACGGCTACGCGGAGGCGGTAAAATATCTCGCGGACAAATACGGCAAAAAATGAAAAAACTCACTCTTCCGTCCGAACTCGTTTACATAGTTTCCCTTTCTCTCGTCGCGCTGTCCGTCGCGATGCTGACGGCGTCCGACCTCGGTCTTTCGATGGTGGTCGCGCCGGCGTATCTCGTAAGCCTTAAACTCGATTTTCTGTCTTTCGGAACGGCGGAATACGTAGTACAGGCTATCGTATTTATCGTTTTCTGTATCATAATGCGGAAAGTCCGCCCGATATATTTTACGGCGTTCGTTTCCGCGATAATCTACGGCGGAATACTCGACCTCTGGCGGCTTATCCCGTTATTCGATCCCTCGGTAACGCCCGTCGGAAGCATGGATATGCCCTTCCGCGTAATGCTTTTCGCGGGCGGTATGCTGCTTATGTGCTTTTCGGTCGCGCTGTCTTTTAAAACCTACCTTTATCCGCAGGTTTACGACTATTTCGTCGAAAAAGTCGGCGGGAAATTCGGAAACAAGCGGTTTTTGTTCAAACTCGGTTTCGACCTCACCTTTCTCGCCGTCTCTTTTATCCTCACTTTCGCCTTTTTCGGCGAAGTTCGGGCTATAGGCGCGGGCACGGTGATAATGGCGGTAGGCGACGGATTTTTAATAGGTCTTTTTGAGAAATTTTTTGACAAAACTCTGCACGTGTCGCCTCTTTTCCCGAAATTCGCCAAATTTTTCGACGAAAAAGAAGAAACCGCCGAAAAGGCGGCGGCTGAAACGGCGGCTTGCGACGACGGAGACGTCAATAATCCCAAGTCGGAATAAAACTCTCTTTCGCCGAACCGAGTTCCTGTATAAAATAATCGGTTATGCCCGATTTTAACAGTTCCTCGTAGGCTCTCTCGTATTCTCCCGCCGTAATTCCGCGGTTGAGTTCGGGATATTTATCGGATCTAACGACAGGTGTGTACTGCGCCATAAGCGAAAAGTACGCGCCGTTTTTTTTGTTCGCGGCAAACCACGAAATTATTCTCTTCGTATCGGGAACGCAAAGCGGCATTACCATATGCCTGACTATTACGCCGCTTTTCATAAGCCCGTCCGAAAAGACCGCCTTTTTGGAATTCATCATAAAAAGTATCGCGTCCGCCGCTTTCTCAAAATAATTTTTCTTGCCCGTATATCTCTCGGATAAAGACGGATCGAAAAATTTCATATCGGGCAAATACACGTCCACGTATTTGTCTATCGTTTCGAGCGCGCTTATTTCCTCGTAAGCGTGCGTATTGTACACTATCGGTATTTTCGGACGGTAAATTTCAAACGCCTCGCATATCTTCGGTATAAAATGCGTCGGAGTTACGAGGTTTACGTTGTGAACGCCCGCGTTTTCGAGTTCTTTGAATATTTCCGCTAAACGTCGGGGGGATATTTCCTTTCCCCTTTCCGAGCGGGAAAGCGCGTAATTCTGACAGAAAACGCACTTTAAAGAACAGCCGCTGAAAAAGACCGTTCCCGATCCCTTTTCGCCGCTTATCACCGGTTCTTCAAACATATGCGGATAGTATTTCGCTATACGTATCCCCTCTTTTTCGCCGCAAGCCCCTTTTTGCTCGGCTCTTTCCGCTCCGCATTTAAGCGGACAAAGGTAACACTTCATAATAATATAAGATATTCTATATATTATATTTTACCACGATTGAAAGAGGTTGACAAACGTTTCGCGGTGTTGTATAATTATTAGGACGAAAAAGACCACAAATCTATTATTTTTCGCCTTCAAGGATTTACAATGAACAAATTTTTCACAAGCGAAAGCGTAACCGAAGGGCATCCCGACAAGATCTGCGATCAGATATCCGACGCCGTACTCGACGCGATACTCGCAAAAGATCCGAACGCCAGAGTCGCGTGCGAAACTTCGACCACGACCGGACTCGTTCTCGTAATGGGCGAAATATCGACTTCCTGCTACGTCGATATCCAGTCGATAGTTCGTGAAACGGTGCGCGAGATAGGTTACGACAGGGCAAAATACGGCTTTGACTGCGACACGTGCGCGGTTCTGACCGCCATACACGAACAGAGCGCGGATATCGCGCTCGGCGTTGACAATTCCGTAGAACACAGAATAACGGGCGACGAGGCGGACAGGTTCGGTGCCGGAGATCAGGGCATTATGTTCGGTTACGCGACCGACGAAACGGAAGAGTATATGCCTATGGCTATAACGCTCGCGCATAAACTCACGAGGAAACTCACGGAAGTGCGAAAATCCGGAAAACTCGACTATCTGCGCCCCGACGGAAAAAGTCAGGTAACCGTCGAATACGAGGACGGAAAAGTAAAAAGAATCGACACGGTAGTAGTTTCGACGCAGCACAGCGAAAAAGTCACGACCGAAAAACTTCGCGAGGACGTCAGAAAATACGTTATCGAAGAGAGCCTTCCGAAAGATCTTCTCGACGAAAATACCAAATATTTTATCAATCCGACGGGCAGATTCGAGATAGGCGGTCCGCACGGCGACAGCGGTCTTACGGGCAGAAAGATAATAGTCGATACTTACGGCGGCAGTTGTCCGCACGGCGGCGGCGCGTTTTCGGGCAAAGATCCGACGAAAGTCGATAGAAGCGGCGCGTATATGGCGAGATACATCTGCAAAAACGTAGTCGCCGCCGGGCTCGCGAAAGAATGCACTCTCGAAATCGCTTACGCGATAGGCGTCGCGAAGCCCGTTTCGCTTTTCGTGAATACCAAAGGAACGGGAAAACTTCCCGACGAAAAGATCGCGGACATAATAGAAAAAGAATTCGATCTGCGCCCGTATTCGATAATAAAGACGCTCGATTTGAGAAAGCCGATATACAAGGCGACCGCGGCATACGGGCATTTCGGCAGACCTGAATTTTCGTGGGAACGGCTCGACAGAATAAACGATTTGAAGAAGTATCTTTAAAATGATAAATTTATCCGA
>CADBSX010000207.1 GCA_902797515.1 uncultured Eubacteriales bacterium
ATTTGTATTCGTTTTTTCCGTTATTAAAAACCATAAAAATGCAATTTACATTCTGTCTTGACGAGTTTGGACCGTTTATAATTTTACGGTCGTTCCTTTCGGTATAATATACCTTTTACCGATATATTCTGCGTATAAACGAATTGCAATCTTATATCGACGCGGCGTATAAGTCGATAGAAAACGCTCTTATATCCGAAGAAGTCAAGACCAAAGTCAACAGGCGCATAATGGCGGAAGAACTTACGCTCGACTATCTGCGTCTCGTCTTCTATCGCGAACTCTATACCAACGACGAATACACGGAAGAGTGGAACGCGTTTATAGACAGGTGCTGGTACTGTGGCACGAACGACCTTGCCGAAGGTGGTAAAGCGGAGAAGATTTAAGGGGGAAAAGACATGTTTTTCACGAAGAAAATAATTTTGATAATAGTAGCCAGCGTCGTTTTCGTGGCGAGCGCGACTCTCGGAACGGTTTATTTCGTCAAACAAGGGGCGGACAACAAGCAGACCGAAACGGAAAAAAACAATGGGGAAGAGAATCAGAACGAAAAGCCGATAACCTATATTCTTTCCAATGAAAGATTGAACATCGTCATCGGCGGACATTATCAACTGACGATAGATCCCGCACCGAAGAAATCGATAGCGTGGTCGTCGTCCGCAGAAGATATAGCGTCGGTGAGGAACGGCGAAATAATCGGCTTATCTGCCGGAAACGCCGATATAACGGCAAGGATAGACGATCAGACTTTGACTTGCTCCGTTTTGGTTTCGGCAGAACGGGTAACAAGCGCGACTCTCAACCTTTCCAAATCCTCGTCCGAAATGGTGATCGGCTCTGACGATGTGATATACGCCTATCTCGACGTAAACGGAAAGCGTAGCGACGAAACGGTTAGTTGGACGGTTTCGGGCGATTGTGATTATGAAACGGACGGGAATTCAATCAGACTTGGTTATACGCATACGGGAGAAGTCAGAGTTACCGCAGAATACGGCGAGGCTAAAAACGTATATATTGCTTACGTAATTCCCGCGAAAAAAGAAAAACTTGCCGCGCCGGTTTTGCGATTGAACGGTGAAACGATCGAGTGGGACGAAATAGAAAACGCAGTATGCTATGCGGTAAAGATTGCGGGCAGACCTACCGAATACGTAGAAGGGACGAGTTACTTAAACGGCGACCTTCTCCGCGAAATGCAGACCTATAAGCCGGCTGTAAAGGCGGTAGGAGATAAGTTCGGCGGCTATACCGACAGCGACGAAAGGACTATAAGCGTAAGATCTTTGAGCCTTAATATCACCGAAACGCCCGATTATAAGATCACATTCACGGAGTATGCGGGCGCGACGGGATATACGCTCGTCGTTGGCGGCGAAGACGTCAGAGCAGTGACCGTCGGCGAAGAGATAGACGTATCGAATATCGCGGGCAAGGATGCGGAACTTAAAATCAGAGCCGATCTCGGCGGCGGAGCAAGCGCGTATTCGCGTCCTATATACTATACCGACGAAACGGCGGTTTCGCGCGAAGGTGCGGTTTACGGAGCGGCTTATGCGCAGAATACGGGCATAAATACCGATATTGCTTTCATAACGGGCGGCGGAGCGTTTTCGCTTAAATTTTGCGCGGCGTCATCTTTCGATTCTTCTACGCAGGCTACGTTTGTAAGCGACGACTGGAACGTAAAAGAAAATGACGTTATAATCTACAAGATAATGATAACTGATATAACGAAGAACGTCTATTCCAAACGCGGCGAATGGGACGACGGCTCGGAAACGGTAACTTCACTCCCGAAAAACTATGCGCCGAACCTTATAGGCTTCAACAATAAAAATGCAAACGTTATAAACGCCGCGGGCGAACTTTCGGCAAACGTTTGGTACGATGCGTATTCGGTCGCGGACAAGGAGACGGGCAACGCGATAGATATCAACGCGTGGGTAGGACCATATCAAGCCGACTCTTCGCCTACGTATCGCTATACCGCGTATATCGACTGCATACACGTTATTCCTACCGTTTTAGAAAAATACGAACTTTCGTTTATTGACGAAGAGTATAACGCTTTCGGAACTCCGAAGACGGTAGTTTACGACAAAGCGATAGGCGACCTGCCGTTTATACCTGAAAAAACTGGATATATTGGTTTGTGGACGTTAGACGGAACGGTTATTTCCTCTCAAACCGTATGGCAATATCACGGCGACAAAACGGCGGTCCTTTCTTATCGGCTTGGAGGACGTGATCTCGACGAAAGTTATACCGGAAAGAACGGCAGCGGCACTGATACGTCGTACGACGGCCTACCGTCGAATATAACGTTAGATTACGAAAATCATTTCGGCGAAGACAGTTACGTATCCGCAAAGATCCACATGGAAGCGGGAACGTATAAGACTTGTGAAGCGCTTGTTACCAACGTTGATCTTTTCTCGGATTTCGTGAACGGTGACGTCATAACCTATTATCTTAAAATAGGTCAGGCTAATACTTCCGCGACGAAAGACGGAGAGTATTCGACGGAGAAAACGACGTTTACGCTTTCGCAAGTACCTAATCCGAGCGGTTGGGGAACTAATCCCGTTTATATTGAAAACGCAAGCACTCACGAAACGGTCACTTCTCTTACGGCGGGCGTATGGTATAAAGTCGTCTATATCGCGAGCAACGCAAATAATTCGACGTTCAAGGGCACTTCCGAAAATGCAGGAAAGTGTATGTGGTATTATTACGATACTACGGCATACTGTCAGACCGTACAGGGAAAGACGGAAAAGGCGTGAAGAAAATATAGTAGTTCCGATTA
>CADBSX010000208.1 GCA_902797515.1 uncultured Eubacteriales bacterium
AGACTCGAATTCGTCAACGCTCACGTTTTCGTTTTCTTCCGTCCCCGAAAGCAAATGCCTTTTTATGGATTCGGGCGTTCTTTCCCATGCGTCGTGCCTTTTTATTACGTCTATACAATCTTGATAAGTCGAACCGCTCGCAAGCGTGGGCAAAAACGTGTTCTTTTCCAAAAACTCAAAGTAACCGTATCTCTCTACGGGAGTATCCTTCTTCGACGGGTCTGCGGTGGTAAGATGTATCACCGTCGCTTTTTTGAGAAGCCTTGAAATTCTTCCGCCCTTGAACCTGTCGATATGCGTCCTTATAGGGTTTAATTCGCTCGTTTGAACGCCTTTTTCTATCTGCATAAGGCGCGTAAATTCCGAAACGTCTTTTATAGTTATATCCCCTGCGGGATAGGTCATAAGCGAACCGACTCCGCTGCCCGTTATGGTAAATACCAAATCTCTTGAAGTCAGTCCGTCGATTATTTTCTCTATTTCTCTGCAACCTTTGACGCAGTCTTCGTCGGGAACGGGATGTCCCGCAAGCGTTACCCCTATCTTTTCGCAGATCATATTCTCACCGTGCTTTGCTATAAGGTGTCCGCCCGTAAGTTTATCCCCTAAAACTTCTTCAAAGGCTTTCCCCGCCTGCTGAACGCCTTTCGCCGCGCCGATAACGAAAATACGATCGTAATCACTGAGCGAGACGTCCATCGCGCCCGAGTGCGGATCGCCTTTCATCTCGAAACCGACGTTGTTTATATGCAATACATCGCCGTTAAGAGATAAAAATTCTTTTACTCTTAAATACGGATCTATGGCATCGAGCCCCGCGTCCAAAAGTTCGGCGACGACTTTCCTGCCTTGCTCGTTACCGTGAGCGGTAAGTTTTTCTTTGTTTAATATTCTCATACTTAAATCGTTTTTTCGGGGAAAAGCCGTTTTCGGCATCCGTTTTTACTGAAAACCGCAGTGAACAACGGAAATTTCTCAATATATCAATCAAATCGGTTCAAATTCGTCGATTTCAAATTTGTCCGTTTATTTTTCTTATCTCGGCGATCTGTTCGTCGGTAAGTTTAGCGCTTCTGTCGTAGTTGAAAAAACCGTTCTGCTCTTGTTCAACGTCATAAAGTTGCGTATAACAAAATCCCGAAAGTTTTTTGCTCTTTTTTATAACCGCGATAAGATTCTTGTAGTATTCGATGAATTCTTCGCCGCCCGACACGCTTTTGCCGTAGCCCCAAGCGTCTTCAGCCGTAACCGCGCATTCGTTTAAAGCTATATGCGAAAAACGCTTACCGTCAGAGATCGTCTTTCCGCCGAATTCGCTCAAATTGACGGGCGTACCGTCAATATATTTATTTTCAGTCCCGTTTTCATAAAGGTGTTCGACGTTCAATACGCCGGTCGCGTCAAGTCGGTCAAGACATTTTCCTAAAGATTCGGGCGAATTGTAATTATGAAAATCGAATAAGTCGGTATGCCGACCGTGATGACCGCCCGACACGTCAACGCAGGGACGAGTCTTATCGAACATTTTCGTAAACGCATATATGCTTTCGATAAAACGAACGTCGCGTTTTTCACGGTCGTCTTCCCACGTGCCCCAGACTTCGTTCAAAGGACACCACGTTATTATTGACGGATGATTGAAATCACGAGTCAAAACCTGCGCCCATTCGTCGATGAACCTTCCGACGAAGTCGAGATCGGAATAATCCACGCCCCAACTCGCAAACTCGCCCCAAACCATATATCCCGCTTTGTCGCAAAGGTATAAAAATTTCGGATCGAAAACCTTTTGATGAAGTCTCGAACCGTTAAAACCGAGACTTAACGCAATATCGATATCCTTTTGCATATCGGCGTCCGTCGGCGCGGTATATCCGCCGTCGGGATAATAACCTTGATCGAGTACCAACTTCTGATAAGTCTTTTCGCCGTTCAGTAAAAAGTCAAAACCTTTATATCCGACCGAGCGCAGACCGAAATACGAAAATACCTCGTCGTTTACGAACTTTATAGTTACGTCGTAAAGATCGCCCTTACCGACTTTCCATAAATGTTTCTCGGTC
>CADBSX010000209.1 GCA_902797515.1 uncultured Eubacteriales bacterium
CTGAAAAGCATTTCGGAAAAGGTCTCGAAGTTCCCCGTCAGGGCGAGTTTGTGCCGCAACTTTTTCAGCAGTAATTCCGTGTCGTGCGTTACTTTCCATTTCTTTTTGTTCTGCGCGTATTCCTCTTCGTCTGCGCGCGTGACGGGATGAACCGTTACCATTCTGCCGTCGTAATAATCGTAATCGTCCTCGTTGTACTCGTCGTCGCGGTTGCTTTTTTTCGTCGTATCCGTTTTCTTCGGCGGCTTATTTTTTTCCGTCAGTTTCCTTTTGAGATTGTCAAGTTTGTATTCGTAACTGTCGTAATCGCCGCTGTAGTAATCGTCGTTAAAAATTTCGTCGTTCATTTTAACACCTCGTTTTTATTTTTGTCGGGGAAAAGCCGTTTCCCCGTCGCCTCGGATAAAAAATCCTTACATATATATTATTCTGAACGAAAACGCGAAAATCCTTTTTTCCGTCGCCTCGGAGGCGACCACAGAGCAAAAAAGATATGGTATAATAGTTTCATAATTCCCAAAATCCCCGAAAAAAGCGCAGAAAACGGGGAAAAGGGAAAAGATTATTTATTTTTGATATTAAGTCGCAAAGACTGAATAAATAAAAAAACGAAAGAGGTAAACAATGCTGAAAAAGTACGGGATCAAAGAATTCGGTTGGGAACAGGTCGTTCTGGAAATCGACGACGCGGAAGAGTCCGTCGCGAGTCTTATAAAAGAGGCGATAGTAGAAAAGAAGATAGAGCGGCTTGCGGACGCGGTTGGATTGAGCCGCCCTACGCTCACGTCTTACTGCGACGGAACTCGGTCGCCGAGACTTAACGACGCGATAAAGATACTGCGCCATTACGGCTTTACTTTAAAAGTCGAGCCCGCGCAAGACGAAAAAACATATTGAAAGGAGAAAAATAAAAATGAAAACCGGGGCGAAAGTTTTTTTGGTTTTTGCATTTATAGGTCAAATATTGATGACGGTCGGCGGCTGTGTAAATATGATGGTTGCTTATGACGAAGCGATGACTGTTAGCGGGATTTTTATAATGATAGGGAGCGTGATCGCCTTTTTTGTCGGGATTTACGCTTGGCTTAAACTAAACGAGGCGAAAACCGCGCAAGAACTCAAAGCGACGGCGATAGTCACTTTGATTTTTTGCAGTCTGATAGCGGGAATAATAATGCTTTGCATAAAAGACGAGGATCTGAAATCTGCGACTTCTTATTATACGGCGAAGGACGACAGTCGAAACGAAAACAGGCACGAACGATCTTACGACGAGCCTTTCGCCGACCGGACTGCGACGGCGGCGACGCCTGCGGCAAAGTCTGAAAATACCGTAAGATTCGCGCCGAATAACAGCGTTTACGGCGCAAAGCCGAAAAATTCCGATAAGACGCTCGCGAGAAAAGTTTTGGCGGGAATAATGGAAGAATTAAAGAAAAGAGACGGCGGGATAAACGAAACCGAGGTCGTCTGCGCCGATTTCGACGAAAACCGCAAGGCGTTTTACGGCAAAGCCGACGTCGGCAAACTCTTCGAGGGCTTTTATCTCGCTCTTTACAGAAAAGGAACTTATTCTTTTTACGTATTAAGCATTCCCCCGCGCGCGATAGGGCTCGGAAAAGTGGAATTGAGCGGCGACAGGAACGATTTTTATATAGAAATCGACGAAAAACTTATAGGAAAATATTCGGGAACGGACTACTCGGATTTTAAAATTTATTTTCAGTACTTGGAAATTGCGGGCGGAACGAGCGGCGAGAGGGCGAGATGCGCGTTGAACTTCTTTATAGACGGCGGCAGAATATCCTGTGACGCGGAAAACGTCGAGACCGTGGATTTTAACAGGGGAAAAGGAATTTACGAGAGCGACGATATAGACGTAGAGAAGATATTCGACGGTTTTTCCGTCGCGCTGTATAATAAAGACAGCGGAGCGTTCATATTCCTCGATATTCCCCCTCGGGCGTTGTCGCTCAAAGACGTGCGCCTTTCGGACGAAAAGGACGAGTTTACGCTTATTCTCGATAAAAATCTGAAAACGCCTACGGGCGTCGATCTTTCAGGCTACGGGATATTTTCGGACAACGTATTTATATAAACGGGAAAAGCTCGGTCGAGATGACAAATTAACCAAGTGTCATTCTGA
>CADBSX010000210.1 GCA_902797515.1 uncultured Eubacteriales bacterium
ACGGGCGCGCTCGACAGCGCGACGGGGAAACAGGTGTTCGACACGCTTAAAAAACTTTCGGACACGCGGCTCGTTATCGTCGTTTCGCACGACAGGGAATTCGCGGAGATCTACGGCGACAGGATAATAGAACTCAAAGACGGCAAAATTATTTCGGACGTCAGCAAAGAGAGAGTCGCGTCGGAAAGTTTAAGCGAAAACGTATCTGTTATCGCGGGCAACACTCTTTCGGTCAGAAACGGCAGAAAACTCAACGGGAACGAACTCAAAAAAATCGAGGAATTTCTGCTTTCCTCGGACGGCGACGCGATAATTACCGTCGGGGAAAGGAACGTCGCAAATTTCAAAGAGATAAGCCGCATAGGCTCGGACGATTCTTCCGAGCGGTTTTCCGATACGGACGGCGACAAGATAGAAACGAGGGCTTATACGAAAGAAGAGAGTTCTTTCGTCCGCTCCCGCCTTCCGCTGAAAAAAGCGGCGAAGATGGGCGCGTCCTCTTTAAAAGTCAAACCTTTCAGGCTTTTCCTCACCATACTCTTGTCGGTGGCGGCGTTTATGATGTTCGGCGTGACGTCAACGCTTATGACCTATAACGAGAGGAACGTCGTTATTGAAAGTTTTACGGGCTCGACTTATACTGATATTCTTCTCGCGAAGAAATACGATTCGGTGTATTCGAGTTACGAGAACGACAAACTTAAATATTCTTACGTTGACAGCAACAAGACTGTGATGACCAAAGCGGATATCGAGGAACTGAAAAAGACTTTCGGCGACGGCATAAGACCTTTTTATTCTTTCTCTCAATACGATACGTCGGTTTCTGTCGGCAACGTGTCGGCGGGGCAGGATCCCGTAAAGACGATGACCGACTTTTCGCTTTCGGGCTTCGTTCCCGTTTCGGGCGGCGGTTTAAATACGTCTGTCGGCAATTTGCCCGAAAAAAACGACGAGATAGCGATAAGCGCGTTTTACGCGTCGGTACTGCTTAAAAATTCGATATATCAGGTCAAATCGGACGGAAGTACCGACGGCAGAAAAGAAGTCGAGCCGAAACCGCAGAAAGCGGAAGACCTTATCGGCAAACAACTCTCTTTAAGGATAAACGGATACAATCTCGCGGTAAAAATCACGGGCGTATTCGACGCGGGCGAAATTCCGGACGAGTATGCGGATTACGCGTCCGCCGAAAAGATAGCCGCTTGGTCGGATTTGAAGTTGATGGACTTTATGAACTACACTCGCGAGACCATGCAGAAAGCGGCGGTAGTTTCAAGCGGATTTTACGCCTACGCGAAGGAAAAGACTAATTACAGTTATTCTCAAATCGACGATCATGAAAAGTATTTTAAAAACGGCAAGTATTATCACGCCGATTTAGGCGAAAAAGGCTCGGTCGGTTATTCTTCTTACGCGGTCTATAAAAACGGGGAAGAAAACGTTCTGCCCGTTTACTTTTTCGAGAGCGGGAAAACGGCTATTTCGGGCGACGAGATAATAGTAAAGGCGAACGAAACGTTTATATACGACTTTTTCCCCGAGGAGAGAAAAAGCGAGTGGATAGCGGAGCGCGAGGCGGAAGGTTTCGGAACGAAATACGAAAACGCGGCGGCGAGCAGGGATAATTACTGGGAACTGTATTCCGAATCGTGCAAAGATCCCGATAAGAAAGCCGCTTACGAAGAGGCGGAACGAAAACTCGAAGAGCGGCGGGCGTATCTCGACGAAAACGGCTCGGATTATTGGTCGGACGAGGAATATCGCAGACTTTCGGACGAAAGGGACGCCGCGTGGGCGGATTATAGCAATTCTTTTTCGGACGCGAACGGCAACGAGGAATACAGGCGTAAATACGAGTATTACGGCATTCTCGCGGACGCGTATTACGCCGTGTATAAGGCGGAGCCCTTTATAAGCAGAGTTGCGAGTTATATAACTTACGCGTCGGGAAAAGACGTTTCCGAGGCGACGGATAGCATTAAAAACGAACTTCTGTCCGTTCTCGGCAAGTTCTGGCTCGATTACGCGGACAGGTCGCAATTCACTCTTTCGCTCTATGCGGACGACGGCAGTTACAATTCCGTGACGGTCGTAGGATTTTATCTCGATCCGAACGCGCAAGGCGGATATTACGGTACGGGGATATACGTTTCGGAAGAAAAATACGACGATTACCGTTACAGCGGTACTTGGCGCAGCGAAAGGACTACCAAATATAAATTCCCCGAAGCGGAAGAGTATTACAACGGCGCGTTCGTTCCCTACGCGGGCGGGCATAGCGAAAATCTCGAAAAGGCGCTCGATATCATGGCCGTGAAAGCGGACGACGATTCCTACTACGTTATTTCCAACACCTTATACGAGAAAATAACGAGGATAAGCAATACCGTGTCGAATATGCAAAAGGTATTTTTGTACGTCGGCTTGGCGATAGCGGCTTTCGCGGCTCTGCT
>CADBSX010000211.1 GCA_902797515.1 uncultured Eubacteriales bacterium
CGCTTTGCGGCGTGACTTATACGGAAGAAGAGGGTTATAAAAGACTGCCGGACGCCGTCGCCGCGAAAGTAAGCGAGGGCGTGAGGGGACTTGCGTATCATACTTCGGGTGGAAGAGTCGCTTTCAGAACGGACTCGCCGTATATCGTCGTTTATTGCAAAAACAGATTTTGCGGTATAATGTCGCATATGACGATAGTCGGTACTTTCGGCGTTTCCCTTTACGTGAACGGAAAATTCGACGGGATAGTGTTTCCGAACGCGGAAGACGTTATCGGCGAAGAGAAAAAGCCGTTCGGCGGAGTCCGTTATCCGACGGGCGAAGGCGTAAAGGATATAGAACTCTATATGCCCCTTTATGCGGGACTTGACTTTTTCGCGATCGGGCTTAAAGAGGGCAGTATAGTCGAAAAACCGAGAGAATTTTCGGTGAAAAAGCCGATAATATTTTACGGCTCGTCGATAACGCAGGGCGGATGCGCGTCGAGACCGGGGAACGATTACGCGGCGCTTGTCGCGAGGAAACTCGACGCCGACTATATAAATCTCGGCTTTTCCGGCAACGCGAAAGGCGAAAGGGCGATGGCGGAATATATAGCGGGGCTCGATTCGTCGGCTTTCGTACTCGATTACGACCACAACGCGCCGAGCGCGGAATACCTCGAAAATACGCTCTATCCCTTTTACGAGATCGTCCGCTCGGCGAAAAAGGATATACCGATAGTTTTTATGTCCAAGCCGGACTATGAAAACGCGGGCGAAGAGCGGCGTAAGACAGTGGAAAACGCGTATAGAAAAGCGGTCGCGTCGGGGGATAAAAAAGTATCTTTCATCGACGGAAGGGATCTTTTCGGTAAAGAGGGCAGAGACGGTTGCACGGTCGATACCTGCCATCCTAACGACCTCGGATTTTACCGTATGGCGGAGGCGGTTTATCCCGTATTGAAAGAATATCTTAAATAATGATAACCAAAGCGGGCGGCGGGGAAATTTTCCCCGCCGCCCGCTTTTTATTTACCGTTTTATCAGGCGTTATTGCCGTTTTCCGCGAGCGGAAGAACGTTTTCGCCGTCCGCGTTTCCGCTTTTACCGCCTTTGTCTTTAAACAGAAGTTTTAAAAGTATCGGGCAGAGAACGGACGATATAACTATAAGGAATATCGTCGCGACGAGCGGATCGACGCCGTTTTCGGCGGCTATGAGCGATTTTCCCGCGCCGTAAACGGCGAGGGCGACTTCGCCTCTCGCTATCATGCCGCAACCGACGGTGAAAGATTCTTTATTCGTAAATCCGAACGGCTTTGCGGAAAGTCCGCAGCCTATTATCTTGCCCGCTATGCCGAGAAGGACGAATATTGCGGCGAAACCGACGTAAGAGAGGTCGAACGCCGAGAAGTCCGCGCTTATGCCGATAAACGAGAAGAAAATCGGCGAGAATATCATATAACCGCTCACGACGACTTTTCTATCGACGAAAGAGGTATCGACGAGCCCCGAAAGCATCACGCCCGCCATATACGCGCCCGTTATCGCCGCTATCCCGAAGAATTTTTCGGCGCAGAACGCGTAGAAAAAGCACATCGCGAAAGCGAAAATGCTCGTCCGCCTTTTATGCGGGAATTTTCTCTCTTCCCAGTTGAAATACAGCCTGAAAAGTATTCCGAGCCCTATCGAGAACACGAAAAAGCCGAGCGCTTTTAACAGAGTAATATATATCTGCGAATATCCGCCGCCCTGTAAACTCGTTACGACGCTTAAAACGATTATGCCTATCACGTCGTCGATTATCGCCGCGCTGACGATCGTCTGTCCGACTTTTCCCGATAATTTTCCCGTCTCTTTCAGAGTTTCCACGGTTATCCCGACGCTCGTCGCCGCGAGAATAGTTCCGGCGAATATCGCGTTCAAAATTTTATCTTCCGAAAAATCGGAAAAACCGTTTAAAAAAGCGAAAGTTCCGAGCGAGCCGAGAGCCATCGGAACGGCGACGCCGAAAGAGGCGATCACCGAGGCGGCGAGCCCGCTTTTTTTGAGGTCGGAAAAGTTGGTTTCGAGACCGCTCGAAAAGAGGATAAGCACGACGCCTACCTGACTGAACGCCCGAAGAACGTCGCTTTCCACCTCGTTCGGTTTCATAAAAAATTGCAGAAAAAAATTGTCGGGATCATGCAGTTTTCCTAAAAGACCGATAATAACGCCCGCCACGACCATGCCCGCGACTTGCGGAAGTCCCGCTTTTCTCGCGAGAAGTCCGAGCGCTTTTGAAAAGAGCAGTATCACCGCGAGGTAATAAAAAATATTGATAACTTCGAAATTCATAATAACGCCTGTCCGAGTTTTTATCGCACGGTTTATTATTATACACGCATAAATGATAAAAGTCAACGGACTACTTACATAAAATCATTGCAATTTTTATAAAAATATGTTATTATAAAGAACGGAAGGTCGCTTTCGCGGCTTTAAAAGGAGAAAAATATGCCGACAAACGGAACGGAACAGAAGAACGGTTCGTATAAAAAAATCACCGAAAGCGCGTTCGAGGAAGACAAGAGGATGCTCTCCGCTATTTTCGGCGACGAATTCGACGACGAAGACGTCCCGTCCTCGCCCGACGCGGACGAAGAAGAATACGAAGACGAAGAAGGGCATTCGTGGATAGCGAGTCCTACTTTCGTCCAGAAAATTCTTCGCGCCGACGAAACTATTCAGAAAAGATACGACGAGATAAAGAATTACGCTCTTCGTTTCAAACATTTAAAGACGAGGATATCCAAAAAATTCGACAGTATAAATAAGGGCAGACTTCATTTCGTAAAGATCAACGTCACGGGGAAAGCCCTCAAACTGTATCTCAATATGGATATAAAAGACGTCGATCCGAAATTCAGATGCGCCGACGCGAGCGGGCTCAAAACTTTCAGGACCGTTCCCGTAATGCTGCGGATAAGGTCCGAAAGGGCTATGGGATACGCAAAGACGCTTATCGATCAGTGCGCCGCGCTCCACGGTCTCAAAGAAAACAAGAAGTTCCGCGAGATAGACGCGATGGCGATGGTAAACGATTTTCTGTACGGACAAGGTGAAGAATAAAGGGGAAAAGCATTCGGACGTTTCGTGAAACGCCTAAATGCTTTTATTTTATGCTTTTATTACGATAGGATATTTTTATGATTTTTAATTTACTCTCGGGAACGCAGATAGCGTTTAACAGTCTGGAAGTGGTGCTTTACGTAGTGGCGGGGCTCGGCGCGTTTTTGATAGGCTTTAAACTTTTGTCGGAAAACCTGCAAAGCGTCGCGAATAAAGGACTTCGTAAACTTTTCGACAAAACTTCGGGAAACAAATTTGCTGGCGTCGGAATCGGCGCGGGCGCGACTATACTTATGCAGAGTTCGGGCGCGACGACGGTAATGGTAATAGGTTTCGTCAACGCGGGCATGATGACTCTTTATCAGGCGACGGCGATAATAATGGGCGCGAACGTCGGAACGACGGTTACCACGATACTTTTCGCGGTCGGGCTGTCGAGCGTCGGAAAATACTTTATGGTGCTTTCTTTCGCCGGTATATTCGCGTCGATGCTTTTCAAACACGGCAAGAAAAAGAGTTGGGCTCTGACGGTCGCTGGTTTCGGACTCGTGTTTTTCGGACTTACGATCATATCCCTTTGTATGAAGAGCGACTACGTTCAGAATTCCTCGTTTTTACAGGGGCTTTTGCAGACTTCGCTCTCGCCCGCGTGGCTCGAATCCATAATTCTTCTGCTTATCGGCGCGGTAATAACCGCCGTAATGCAGTCGAGTACCGCCGTCAACGGAATACTTCTTACGATGCTCGCGACCGGGCTTTTCGGAACGGATATAGGAAACAGGATATATTTCATAGTTCTCGGTACAAACGTCGGTACTTGCGTAACGGCGATAATCAGTTCTCTCGGCGCGAGCACCAACGCGAAACGGGCGGCGCTTATACATTTTCTTTTCAACTTCGTCGGCTCGCTCATTTTCATCGTCGTACTCAATTTCTGGCGCGGATTCGGCGACGGAATACACTCTCTTATAAACAATTCCGAAATGGAACTCGCGCTTTTCCATCTCGCTTTCAACTTCGTATGCACGCTTATTTTCCTTCCCGCGACGGGCGTTTTCGTCCGCGTCACCGAATTCGTTATAAAGGATAAGAAAGAGGAAGAAAAGATACGCATAACTTATATGGACGAACGTATGCTCGCCACGCCTACCGTCGCGATAGCGCAATTACAGAAAGAAACCGTTTCCATGGGCGACAAGTGTATGGAAAGCCTTGAAAGATCGTTCGTGGCGTTTCTTGACAAGGATACGGGCGTATCGGAAGAAATACTCGGTGAAAACGAGGAAATTTCGATAATTTCCAAACAGATAACCGACTATCTTATAAAGGTTTCGGGCTCGGTCGTTTCGGTGCACGACGATATGCGTATATCCATACTCCACCACGCGCTCGCGGATATGTTGCGTATATCCGAAATTTCCGACAATATGGTAAAATATACGAGGTCGGTAGTGGAAAAGGAACTGTCGTTTTCCGATTCTGTAATAGAACAACTGAAAAAGATGTTCGGCGACCTCAAAGAGATGTATAAACTCGCGATAGCGATATTCGAGACCAAAAACCGCGACGGTTTTAAGGATCTCGACAGAATAGAGGACGAAGTGGACGCTATGCGAAAAGAACTTATTGACGGACATATAAAGAGACTTAACGAAGGTTCGTGCAATCCCGCGAGCAGCGCGGTATTCATAAATCTCGTATCTAATTTAGAGCGTGTCGGCGATCATATAACGTTCATAGCGCACACCATCGAAGAATTGGTATAACGGCATATTCATCCTGTGATGCTGCGTTCCGCTCGGTTTTTAAAATTCCTGCGACCGAGAAGGTCGCTCCCTTTTAAAAACCGTCGCGCGCCTACCGTCCATAACACTCACGAAGTGAGTTTTAGGGAAGGGGGACCGCTTGCGGTGGAAGGGTGGCGACTACCCCTTTAAACGTCACTCGAAAAAGTTTTGTAAACTTTTGCGCGCCTTGCCTGACAGGCGACTATGCCGTTATAAAATTTCGGGCGACTATCCCTTTAAACGTCACTCGAAAAAGTTTTGTAAACTTTTTCGCGCCTTGCCTGACAGGCGATTATCCATTTAAAAAATCAAACGAACGGAGACACGATGAAAGCGGTAGTACAGAGAGTTAAAAACGCCGTATTGTCCGTTGACGGAAAAACCGTTTCCGAAATAGGGAAAGGCTTCGCCGTCTATTTCGGCGTGCAAAGCGGCGACGGAAAAGAAAAAGCCGACGTTATTGCTAAAAAAATCGCGAATTTGCGGATATTCGAGGACGAAAACGGCAAGATGAACCTCGCGCTCAAAGACGTAGGCGGGGAAATACTCTTCATTTCGCAGTTTACTCTTATCGCCGACGTTTCCCGCGGCAACAGACCGTCTTTTTCCGAGGCGGAAGAGCCTGAAAAGGCGAAGGAAATTTACCTCTACGCCGCCGACAAACTCAAAGAAAACGGCGCGGAAGTAAAACTCGGCGTTTTCGGCGCGGATATGAAGATAGAGCAGGTAAACGACGGTCCGGTGACTATAATCTACGATATTTGACGGTATCTTGCCCTCGCGGCGGAGTATAAAATATTATTCTCGGTCGGCATAGTATAAAAATTTCCGTATGGGATAAAATAGCGGTAAGACCATAAAGGAGATTTTATTATGAGCAGAAAGAAGAAACATCCCGTTAAAAAAATGACGGAAGAGGACTACGCGAATTACATTATGTCGCTTAAAGACGAAAGACCGGTAAAACCGATCGTTCCCGAAGAAAAAGGGGAATAAAAAGGAAATTGCGGAATTTTTACGGGAAAAAGAGGCGGATACGCCTCTTTTTTGTGTATAAAATTTTTGACATATACAAAAAGTTGTGGTAAAATATATAAGTACTACTATATATTGAGCGCGACGGAAGATTTTTTTCGGTCGGCGCGCGGAGGTCAACGTGGAAAAGAGAACGACGGTGAAAGAACTTTTCGCAGGCGCGGAAAAGTTTGCGAATAAGAGAATAACGGTAATGGGCTGGGCGAGGACTATAAGGGATTCCAAAGCCTTCGCGTTTATAGAACTCAACGACGGAAGTTGTTTCAAAAACGTGCAGATAGTCGCGGAAAGGGAAAAACTCGGAAATTACGACGAGATAGTCTCGCAGAACGTCGGCGCGTCGTTTATCGCGAGAGGAACTCTCGTTTTAACGCCCGACGCGCGTCAGCCTTTCGAGATAAAAGCGGAAGAGGTGAAAGTCGAGGGAACTTCGACGCCCGATTATCCGTTACAGAAAAAACGCCACTCGCTCGAATATTTGAGAGAGATCGCCTATTTGAGACCGAGAACGAACACTTTCGGCGCGGTTTTCCGCATTAGGAGCGAGGCGGCTTTCGCGATACACAGTTTTTTCAACGAAAGAGGTTTCGTGTATATCCATACGCCTCTTATAACCGGTAGCGACTGCGAGGGCGCGGGCGCGATGTTTCAGGTCACTACGCTCGATATGGAAAACGTTCCGAAGGAAAACGGCAAGGTAAACTACGGCGAGGACTTTTTCGGCAAGCAAGCCGCTCTCACCGTTTCCGGTCAACTTTCCGCCGAGGCTTACGCCATGGCTTTCGGGAACGTCTATACTTTCGGTCCGACTTTCAGGGCGGAAAGGTCCAACACCGCGAGGCACGCGGCGGAATTCTGGATGATAGAGCCCGAAATGGCTTTCGCCGACCTTTCCGACGATATGGACGTAGCGGAAGCGATGGTGAAATACGTTATCGATCACGTGATGAAAACGTGTCCCGCGGAAATAGAATTTCTCAACAATTTCGTAGATAAAGGACTTATCGAAAGGCTCGAAAACGTCTCGAAGAGCGAATTCAAACGCCTTTCCTATACCGAGGCTATAAAGATATTGGAGCCTGTGAAAGACAAATTCGAGTATCCCGTGTTCTGGGGCTGCGATCTTCAGAGCGAACACGAACGCTATATTACCGAACAGGTATTCAAAAAGCCCGTTTTCCTGACCGATTATCCGAAGGAAATAAAGGCGTTTTATATGCGGCTCAACGACGATAAAAAGACGGTCGCGGCGGCGGATCTTCTCGTTCCCGGGATAGGCGAACTCGTCGGCGGAAGTCAGAGAGAGGACAGGGAAGACGTACTGCTTGAAAGGATGCGCGAAATGGGGCTTAAAGCGGAAGATTACGACTGGTATATAAATCTTCGCAAATTCGGCGGAACTACTCACGCGGGATTCGGGCTCGGTTTCGAGAGGATGATAATGTATCTGACGGGAATAGCGAACATAAGGGACGTAATACCTTTCCCGAGGACCGTAGGCAATCTGGAATACTGATTTTAAGGTTTATAAACTTCGCGGGGCTGCGTTTACTGTCGGTTTTCGCGTCTTCGATGACCGAAAAGGTCTATCTCAAACGCTCAAACCGCCGAGCCTTGCCCCGCTCGTTTCTAAACCTTAAAAATCTCACTTAAAAAAGCGAAAACCAACCGTCCCTAACGACGCGGAACGCGGCTTTAGGGAAGGGGGACCGCTTGCGGTGGAAGGGTTCTCGTTTCTGAACCTTAAAAACATCGCTCGAAAAATCGGCAGGATTTAACGGCTATATTTTACCGAAAAAGGAAAAATAAAATGAAAATAATAATAGACGCTTACGGCGGGGATCACTCACCCGACGAAATAATAAAGGGCACGCTTGCGGCGACGCGCGAAAAAGAAGGTTTCGACGTGGTGTTCGTCGGCAAGAACGACGGAATAAGACAGGTGCTCGCGACGGAAGAATACGACGTAAAAAGAGTTTCCGTGGTGAACGCCGACGAGGTCATAGGTTGCGACGAAACGCCGACCGAGGCTATAAGGACGAAGAAGAACTCTTCGGTCGTCGTCGCCGCTAAACTTCTTAAAGAAGACGAGAACGCCGCCGCGTTCGTGTCCGCGGGCTCGACGGGCGCGGTGCTTTCGGCGGCGGTGCTTCTGACGCGCAGAATAAAGGGAGTTATCCGTCCCGCGCTCGCGCCGCTCATCCCTAACCTTAAAGGCGGGGAAACGATGCTTTTGGACTGCGGCGCGAACGTCGATTCGAAGGCGGTCAATCTCTTGCAGTTCGCTGTGATGGGCAGCGCGTATATGAAGGAAGTAAAGGGGATAGAAAATCCGAAAGTCGCTCTTTTGTCGAACGGTACGGAAGACAAAAAGGGCTGTGCGCTCTCCCGCGAGGCGTTCGACCTTCTTAAAATCGAGGACGGAATAAATTTCGTCGGCAATATGGAGGCGCGGGATATACTTTCCGGCGATTACGACGTCGTCGTCGCCGACGGCTTTTACGGAAATATCGCGCTTAAAAGCATAGAGGGCGCGGTCGCGACGATATTCGCGTCTTTGAAAGCCGAAGTGAAGTCGTCCAAAAAGGCGGCGATAGGCGCGCTTCTTATGAAGAACGCGTTCAGAAACCTCAAATCGAAACTCGACTACAACAAGCGCGGCGGCGCGGTGCTTCTCGGCATGGAAAAGACGGTCGTCAAAGCGCACGGCTCGTCGAAGGCGGAGGCGTTCAAAAACACCGTTTTGCAGGCGTATTACGCGTCGTCGGTTTCGGTGAGAGAAGAGATAGAAAAAGCCCTTTCTTCGGAAGGTGAAGAGATATGATATTCTATATGCACGAGTGTGAAGAGAGGCTCGGTTATACTTTTAAAGACAAAAATCTTCTGCGCGCGTGTTTCACTCACTCGTCTTACGCGAACGAACACCGCTCGCAGCCTTGCAACGAACGGCTC
>CADBSX010000212.1 GCA_902797515.1 uncultured Eubacteriales bacterium
CCTTATCCGCGGCGACTGGCCGACGGCTTTCGATCAGGTAGTTATCGTCGTTGACGAGAACAACGAAATAGACGACTTAACTCTCTACGCTTTAGGGCTCAAAACCAAGGAAGAGATGCAAGAGATAATCAACAGGGCGAAAAAGGACGGAAAAGAGGAAGAAGAGCAAGACTACGAGCCCGAAACGGCGAAATATTCTTTCGAGGAAATAATGTCGCTCAAATACAAAGTGATACTTTCTTCCGACTGTTACGTAAAAAACGGCAACGGCTATACGGACGTCCGCGAAAGCGCGTACGCCCTTAAAAACCTCTACGACAACAAGGCGATAGAATTGAAAGTAGTCGGCATAATCCGTCCGAGAAAGGACGCGACTTCGACTATGCTGAACGGCACTATCTGCTATACCGACAGGCTCACGAGGGAAGTTATAAGCCGCGCGCTCGATTCCGATATAGTCAAAGAACAACTCGCAAATCCGAAGATAGACGTGCTTACGGGACTTCCGTTCCCGCCCGCGGACGACGCGGACGCGGCGGGGCTCGCCGCCGATTTCAGGACTTACGTCTCGTCTCTTCCGGACGACGAAAGCGGCAGGGACAAAAAGGCGGAGATATACGTCGCGGCTATGAGCATAATGCCGTCCGACCGGATACAGGCGGCGACCTATTCGGCTTATCAGAGAGGCAACGCCATGGAAAGCGAGGATCTTATAGAGTCGATCGTTTCGACGATGTTCGACTCGTCGCTTTTAGAGGACGAAACGATAGTCCGCATAATAGAGGCGATGGACAGCGCGTCGAGCATAAGTCTCGACACTATGGTCGGTATGAAGTATATCGGCAAAGACGCCGTGAAACAGATTTTGTCGGCGGCGGAGAAAAAGACGCTCGTAGGTTTTTATTCTCTCACGCAGACTCTCGAAGCCGTCGTCGCTTACGCCGTGGATAAACGGAACGAACTTTCCGCCGAAGATCCCGCAGACCTCGCCGCGGGGCTCGACGACCTTTTATCGTCGGGCGACGTGACGGACGAGCGGCTCGCCGTCTATTACAGAGTTACGGCGGACTTCTCGAAGAACACCTACGAACAAAACCTCGTTTCCCTCGGCTATTTCGACGTCGAAACGCCCGACAGGATATACCTCTACGCCTCGACGTTCGCGAATAAAGACAAACTCGTCGGAATAATAGACGCCTACAACAAAAACGCCGACGATTTCCACAAGATTTCCTATACCGATTACGTCGGACTTATAATGTCGTCGGTCACCGATATTTTAAACGCGATAACTTACGTCCTTATAGCCTTCGTCGCCATATCGCTTATAGTTTCGTCCATAATGATAGGCGTTATAACGCTTATATCGGTACAGGAAAGGACGAAAGAGATAGGAATACTCCGCGCGATAGGCGCGTCGAAGAGGAACGTGTCGAGTATGTTCAACGCCGAAACGGTCATAATAGGCTTTTCGTCGGGACTTTTAGGCGTACTCGTTACGTATCTTCTCTGCATACCGATAAACATAATACTTCACGCGCTCACGGGGCTCGGCAATTTAAGCGCGATACTGCCGATAGGCGGCGCGGTCGTTCTGATAGGGATAAGCGTTCTGCTCACTCTTATCGCTGGGATAATCCCGTCGCGCAGCGCGGCGAAGAAAGATCCCGTCGTCGCCCTTCGCACGGAATAAGCGTTGCGCGGCGGGGCGGGCGGAATTTTCCGCCCGCCCCGCCGCGTTTAAGGTTTTTCACGCGCGGAAACCGTGATATTTTTACTCTCTTTGAAATATATTTAATAGAGAGGTAAAAATAAAATGCCGTTGCTTGAAAGCGTCTTTACGAAACTCGGATTCGGGGACGAGATAACGCCCTGTCCGTACAGATACACCGTTCTCGGCGGCAAAGCCGCCGTAATAGAGGGCGTGAAAACCGTCTTGTCGCTCTCGGAAGAGGAAATAATCTTTTCCGTCGGGAAAAACAGACTTAAAATAGCGGGAAAAGGTCTGGAAATAAAAAAATACGGCGAAAAAGAGGCGTCCGTTTCGGGATTTATCACGGGAGTATATTGCGAGTGAAACGGGGAAAACTATACGCGGAATATTTCGTCGGCGGCGACGCGAAACCGCTTGTCCGCGCCCTGCAAAGCAAAAATATCCCCTTTTACGACTGTAAAATTCAAAAAGACGGCGTTATTCTCTCGATCGACGTAAAAGACGGCAAAAAATTTTTTGCAATTTCCCGCAATATGTGCTATAATGTAAAGAGAATAAGATATAAAGGGATTTTTTCGCCGATATTTTACGCGGCGGAAAAGATCGGACTTATTATCGGTTTCGCCGTTTTTACCGCGCTCGCGTTCTTTTTCGACGGAATAGTTTCCGAGATAGACTACCTCGGCGACGGCGCGGGACTGAAAAGGGAAATAGACGCCGCGCTCGCGGCGGAAAACGTAAAGACGGGCGCGTTTTTCACGGCGGACGCGGGAGATCTTGCGAAAAAGATATATTCTTCGTCCGAAAAATTCGCGTTCGTGACGGTAAGGAAGTCGGGCAGACGGCTTATAGTCGAGGCGTATCGAAAAAAAGAGGCGGCTAAACCTCTCAACACGCTGAAAGACGAGGTCGTAAGCGACGAGAGCGGCACGGTCGTATATATAAACTGTATGAGCGGAACGCCGCGAGTTTCCGTCGGGGATAAAGTCGTAAAAGGCGACGTTCTCGTTGACGGGAACTACGAAAAAGACGGAAAGGCGCATAAGACTTACGCGCTCGCGGAAATAGAACTCGAATGCGAATATCGTTATTTATACGAGAGCGCGGGAGAGGGGGAATATTACGAGGCGCGGGCGAAAGCCGCGGCGATCGTCTCTCTCGGAAAAGAAAACGTCCTGTCGGCGACGGCGGAAAAGACGGAAGAGGACGGAAAGACGGTCTATAACGTGACCGTGACGTATTCGGTGATAATATCTTGATGGAGGTTGTTACTCTTAAATGCAAAACGTAAACGCAACCGTCGAAACGGGCGGAAACGACAACCTCGCGAAGATACTCGGAG
>CADBSX010000213.1 GCA_902797515.1 uncultured Eubacteriales bacterium
AAACGCCAAGAATATCACTCGAAAAAGCGAAAAGCCTCGCGCGCCTCGCCTAACTCGTTTCTAACCGCCGAGAATATCACTTGAAAAGGCGAAAAACCTTGTTTCGACGAGGTGGAAGCGTTTTCATAGTCTTATAGAACTCTTTCCCGAGAGTCCTTTATTATTTATATAAAACAGTTGACAAAATCTTATTTTAATTGTATAATAAATTAACTTAAAGTGCGTTTTCGGTTTCTTCGGCGTTTTAAAAGCGGAAACGGACTTGAAAGTATATACCTTGCTTGCGGCTTTGTCCGTAAGCCGAATAAGACCGGGAGGTAAAAAAATGAACAAGTACGAAATGATTTACATCTTGGACGCCGCTCTGTCCGACGAGGCGAAAGAGGCTCTTATAGCCAAATTCGAGGACGTCGTGAAGAAGAACGGCGGCGAAGTCGAGAAAACGGAAAAAATGGGAGTTAAAAAACTCGCCTACGCGATCGACTACAAGACGGAAGGTTATTATGTGCTCATGTCGTTTTCGGGAGAAGGCAGTCTCGTTCAGGAAGTGAAGAGAGTCGTCGGTATCTCGGACGGCGTTTTAAGAAGACTTATAACCAAAGTTTGATAGGAGGGGATAAATGAATAAATTATATCTTATAGGAAATTTGACGAGAGATCCCGAAATGTCCGAAACGCCGGGCGGGATAGCGTATTGCCGTCTGGGATTAGCGGTGAACAGACCTTATACGGGTACCGACGGAAACCGCGAAACCGACTTCTTCAATATAACCGTTTGGAGAGGACAAGCCGAGAATTGCGGAAGATACCTTAAAAAGGGAAGTAAAGTCGCGATAGTCGGCAGCATACAGAACCGCACTTACGAGGACAGAGACGGAAATAAAAGACAGGTTACCGATATAATTGCGAACGAAGTCGAATTTTTGACCGTAAGAAATCAAAGCGACGGAAGCGACTACGGCGAGCCGTCAGAGCCGCCCCGCGCGCCAAGAGCAACCGAGAAACCTACTTTGGAGCAGGTTGACGACGACGAGTTGCCGTTCTAATTTTTAAAAGGAGTTTAACAAAATGGAAGAGAATATAAACAGCGTTACCGCGCCCGCAGCGGCTCCCGCCGCCACGGCTAAAAAGCCGATGAGAAAGACGGCGAGAAGAAAGGTTTGCCAGTTCTGCATAGACAAGGCGACGGATATAGATTATAAGGACGTGGCGAAACTTAAAAAGTACGTCACGGAAAAGGGCAAAATGCTCCCGAGACGTATGACGGGAGTTTGCGCCAAGCATCAAAGACTTCTTTCCAACGCCATCAAGAGAGCGAGGATAGCCGCTTTATTGCCGTTCAAGGGAGAATAAAATTTTAAATTCAACGCCGCCGCGTCGGATTTCCGACGCGGCGGCGTTTTTTAAAAATTTTTAAAAAAATGCCACACTGTTGTCATGTTTAACCGATTATACTTTTATCATTAAAAAGTAAAAAGGAAGGATAAAAAATATGATGCTACCGTCTTATGTCATTTACGATGAATTAAAAGGGCAATCGGAAAAAAGGATAAGAAACAAAATAAAGAGGATCAAAGCCGAGATAAGCAGGCTGAAAAAAGAGATCGAAAGACCGGATTTTTCGAGCGAAAGAGTTTGTCCCTCGCCGGAAACACAGTTGAAAATGAATTTTGAATATCTCGACGCCGCAAAACGAGCGCTTTCAGATAGCGGCTACGAGTATATACCTACGAGAAAAGAAAGGAAGGCGGCGGAATTTACAGAAAAGATTGAGTGCATCACGGAGATGTTTTTTACTTACGGAGGTTTTTTTCACGGATATGATAAGTACGGTATCTTTATTGTCGGAGACAAAGCAGAGATAAAACCGATAGACGTTTTCCCCTTGGCAGAAGATAATACCTTGATACGCTTTTGCGAGAAGAAAGAGATAACAGAAAAACTGTATGCGCTGCGCATGGGGGAGTGGAAGAGTTTTTACAGACCGCCCTATCCTATTCTTGACGGATATCAATGGGATCTTGAAATAAAGTACGACGACGGGAAAAAGAAAACTTTCGCAGGCTCGAACGCTTGCCCCTATAATTTCGACGAATTGCTTGAAATTTTCGGGATAAAAGACGAAGAAGAGTCGGAAAACGAGAGCGAATAGGGTAAAAAACACTTCACAAAAGTGTTGACAAACCTTTTCGCAATGTTGATAACTTGCCGTTTTTTTGACACTTATCCACAGTTATCCACACAAACGAACGTTCGTGTGCATAAATCGCGGCGGCGCGAATATACATATGCTATGAAGAACGTTATTGCGGCGGCGATCGCCACGTTATCCGTCGTTTCGGCGGTGTTTTTTTCCTTGAATACAGGTATAAGAGCGACGAGGGCGAACGTCCCCGCAAAAGATTTTACGGTCGTTATCGACGCAGGGCACGGCGGGATAGATTCGGGCGTTTCGGGCGTGTCGTCCAAAGTAAAGGAAAGCGACCTCAATCTCGATATCGCGCGCGATTTAAAGGACTATTTCGAGGCGGCGGGGATAAAAGTCGTAATGACGAGAGAAAGTTCCGCAGGGCTTTACGGAATACTTTCCAAAGGCTTTAAAATGCGGGATATGGAAAAGAGAAAAGAGATAATAAATTCCGCGAACGCCGACCTTATGGTGTCGGTGCATCTGAATTTCTGCGAATATCCCGAGCGGCGCGGCGCGCAGGCGTTTTACAGGAACGGCAGCGAGAAGAGCAAGCGGCTCGCGGAGAGCATACAAGAGGCGTTCAACGCCGATTCCGAAACGGGCAGGGATTACGAGGCGTTAAAAGGGGACTACTACGTCCTTAACGAATCGGAATGTCCGGCGGCGCTCTGCGAGTGCGGATTTTTATCCAACGAAGAGGACGAAAAACTGCTTTTGACGGAAGAACACCGCAAAAAGATAGCCTATTCGATATACAAAGGCTCGCTTTCCTACCTTGTCGGTTTATCCTGAATAAGCGGCAAGTATTCCGCCCATCTGTATTCCCGTATAGGCGCTACGGGGCGTTTCGGATCGTTGAAATACAGAACGAGCGCGGGGGATATGCCGCGATAATTATCTACGAACTCGAATTTTACGAGTTTTCCGTCTTTGATAAGTTTTTTCACCGCCGCGTGAAAATTAAAATAGCCCATACGC
>CADBSX010000214.1 GCA_902797515.1 uncultured Eubacteriales bacterium
AAAAATCTCACCGCGTCGTCGTCTATCGACTTTATCTCTTTTCTGATGCCGTCGCGCGCCTTTACGAACTCTTTGTTACCGCTTTTCACTTCTTCGGCGCACTTTATATAAGCGCATATCCTGTCCGCCGCTTTCATTATTTTATGCTCTTCGCTTTCGGGATCGTCCATAACGAACGCCGAATATTTAGAGCGCAAAGGCTCCGGAAGAGTTAAAACGAGTTTTTCAGCCGCCTTTTTTTCGAGGTCCTTATACGCGGAGTTTATTTCCTTGTTGAAATACTTTATAGGCGTCGGAAGATCGCCCGTTAAAACTTCGCTCGTTTCGTGGTAGATGGCAAGACACAAAGTCTTGTACTCGTCCACGTTTCCGCCGAAGAGGGCGTTTTTTATCATGGCGATGGAATGCGCCACGACGGACACTTCCCAACTGTGTTCCATTATGTTCTCTTCGACGAGCGAACGCATAAGAGCCCAGCGCTTTATGTATTTCATTCGGAAGAGATAAGAATAGAAATCGTAATCCATTATTCGTCGCCCCCCGTCCGTTTCGGAATTATTTTTCCGTCTTCGTCGATCGTGAAATTGCGGTTTGTCCTATCCACCGAAAACACGGCGTTATCCGATTTTTCAAAGGCGTTGTCCGCGAGCGTTTCAAGCCCTTCGCCGACGGTCACCGACGAGAGATTTTTGTTCCAAGCGAACGCGTATTCGCCTATTTCCTTCACGTTGTCGGCAAGATCCACGGATTTGAGCGCGGAACTTTCGTCGCCTAAAAACGCGCCCCAGCCTATCGAGACGTCGCGGGCGTCCTTTTCGCCGACTGTACCGACGTAAACTCTCTTCAGATCGGGCATATACGAAAACGCCTCGTCGCCTATTTTATAATAACTTTTCGGGATATATATCTTTTCGACGTTTCCGGACTTAAAAAAGCCCTTCGCCGCCACTTCCGTGACCGCCTCGCCTTCGTACTCTTCGGGAAACCGTAAAACGGACGGCAATTCCGCGCCTTCCGCCGCCGCGACCGAATATCCGCCCTCGACTTTGACGAACGAAAAATACTCGTTCCCCGTTGGCGAATACGACTTCGCGGGAACGACGCTGCACGCCGAAAAAACCGCGAGCGCGCAAACGCATATAAAAATAGTTTTAAAAGCCGATATTTTTTTCATATTACAAGTATATATTCAAAAATATATTTTGTCAATGATTTTTCGCCGAAAGCGTCAGAGCGAAAGTTTATACACTTCCGATTTCGGCATCTTTCTCGCTTTCGCGACTTTTTTCACGGCGTCCATTTTGGAAAGCCCTTCCGCGACGAGTTTTTCCACGTGTTCGGAAACGGAAAGGGACAGATCGGGATCTTCCGTCTTTCCGCCCTCGACGACTATTACGTATTCCCCTCTCGGCTCTTCTTCCTTTATTCCGTCCGCGAGGAAAAATCTCTCCGTCCTCTCGTGCAGTTTGGTTATTTCCTTTACGGTCGCCGCCCTGCGGTTGCCGAATACCGAATACATAAGGGATAACGTATCTTTGAGGTCGTGCGGCGCGCAGTAAAATATCAAGGTCGCGTTCACGCCTTTTAACTCTTCGAGCGCGTTCCTTTTTTCGCTCTTTTTATCGGGCAGAAAGCCGACGAACATAAATCTCTTCGCGTCGAATCCCGAAAGGATAAGCGCGGGAACGAACGCGGTCGCGCCGGGGATAACGGTAAATTCCAGCCCTTCTTCGACAAGCCTTTCCGCAAGACTGTTCCCGGGATCCGAAACGACGGGCGTTCCCGCGTCGGATATCACCGCGACGTTCTTTCCCGCTTTAAGTTCCTCTATAAGTTTTTCGCCCGCCGTCCTTTCGTTGAATTTATGATAAGAAACGAGCGGCTTTTTTACGCCGTATCTGTTTAAAAATTTAAGCGAAGTACGCGTGTCCTCGCAGGCTATGAAATCAACTTCTTTCAGGACTTCCAGAGCCCTCAAAGACACGTCGCCTAAATTTCCTATCGGCGTCGAAACGAAATACAGCATTTCAGTTCACTCCGTCTTTTAAAAGTCCGAGACCGCTCTTCGCGCCCTTCACGCCCTCGACCAAAAATAAATACGCCTTTTCGTTCTCTTTTCCCGCGCGCTTTATAAATTGCAGTCTTTTCGGCTCCAAGCCGTATTTTCTTAAAAGGAAAAGAACGTCGGTAAGCCTTTCGGTCTTATGGCACATACACAGTCTGCCGCGGTATCCGAGTTTTTTCGCGGCGACCGAAATTATCTCTTCCGCCGTCACCGCTATCTCTTTGCGGCAAAGCGACAGAGCGTCGGACGAATTTTTTATTCCGCCGTCCGCCTTTTCGTAGGGCGGATTGCAGAGGATAAGCGAGTACTTCCCGTTTTTCTCGGCGGGAATATCCTGTACGCGTCCGTTATGGCAAAATATTACGCCTTGAAGGGAATTTAAGGCGACGCTCCTCTCCGCCATATCGCAGAGGGGCTTTTGCAATTCGTATAAATCTATTCTTTCCGCGGACGGATTGAGCGCGTAAAAATGCAGCCCTACTATTCCCGATCCCGCGCAGAAATCTGCGACGACGTCCCCTTTTTTGTATTCCGCGAATTTGGAAAGTAATATCGAATCGCTCGAAAACCGGTACAGTTTATCGCTCTGTATTATTTTGAGACCGCCTATCATAAGGTCCTCGACCTTTTCGCCGTCTTTTAAAAAATCCATAGTGAAAAACGGACTGCCGATAAAACGCGGCAGTCCGTCCTTTTTGACGAAAATTATTCTTCCGCCGGCGCGCCTACGGGACAAACTCCCGCGCAAGCGCCGCAGGAAATGCAGGTGTCGGGATCTATATTATATTGAGTATCCCCCTGAGAGATCGCCGCGACGGGGCAATTCTCCGCGCAAGCGCCGCAAGAAATACAAGCGTCCGAGATTTTGTATGCCATTTCAGTTTACCTCCATAAATTTTATATAAATACCTGACCTTTTTAAAAGGTGATTTTATTATATCACAAATTTTCTTTTTTGTATATGATATT
>CADBSX010000215.1 GCA_902797515.1 uncultured Eubacteriales bacterium
AATATGACGTTTTCAATCTTTCTTTATTTTATCCTATATATACCGTTCAAGGTAAAGGCGGCGGTATCTTCGTTATGGACGGATTCTATTTCGGACAAGAAAGGCTCGATCGCAAACAGAAGGCTTTTCTTTTAAGAATACTTCATATGCTTTCAGAAGAAGATAAAGTCATAATGCTTGAAATAATTAAAAGATTCGGAGGAACTTATGACAATAAAAAATATAAGGACAGACATAAATGAACGTTAATAAAAAAATAATCTTTGGCACTGCGGCGTATGCTTGTCTTGAACAAGTCGTCGGGGCTGCGCCCCGCCGAGACAAGCATACGCCGCAACCTACTTGTTAAACCGACTTAACGAACGAATATGCGAAAAGGGCGTCCGCGCTGAACCGCTTGCGGACGGCCCTTTTTAAGTCGCATCAACATCAGTTAAGCGTGGTATAGTTTGTTAAGGGTCAGTATAAGAAAAAGTATAGTTTGTTTAGGTTTTGGTATGTTTCAGTTATGGTACCATATTTGGAGATTTTGCGTATTTTTGTTAAAATAGAAGCAGTTGAATAATTTCAGACGTATAGCAAATTGCGTACCGCAAGGAAAGGTAAAGCGTAATAAGTAAAGAAAGACGGTAGCAATTACGGGCGAAGTGCGATAGAGAAACGATCGTACTACGCCTTTTTTTATTCTTCAATAATTAAAGGGGGATAAAAAGATGCTTTATACCGAGTTAAAAGTGGAAACGCGCGGCAGCCCGAAGATAAAAGATTTGTCCGAACACGAGCGGGAAATATTTTTCGAATCCATATTTGAGCGGATAATAGAAATAAGCAGCGTGAAGTAGCGACGTCGTATTAATGCGGATAAAGAAAACGGGAGGTGATGAAACGATGTATATATCCGCTAAAATATATTATGACGGATCGCACTTTATAGTAATACCGCGAGAAAATTTTCCCGTACGCAAAAGGGGATCTTCGGCAGTGAGTTCCCGAATTGTTTCAGTCGGAAAAAACGACGAAACGGCAGAGCCGAAGAAAATCATTTCAAAAACGGCGGAGGGTGAACGGGAAAGTGAAAAAAGCGTAGTGGAAGCGGAGATAAAGCGCCTGACGAAAAAGGAACTGTTCGAAGAGTTATACGAAGAATATAAAGATCTTCCGAGAAAAGAGAAACGGGAGAAAATAATTGACCGGATGTCGATCGGGTTTAAAAGTCGAGAGCGGGCGGAGACGTTCGTTGAGGATAATATCGCGAGAAAGAAGAGGAACGCCATAGTAAGGAAAGTGAGGTTATGCCGAAAAGTGTATTTACAAAGGAAATGGAATTACTTTGCCACTTTTACGTATTCCGACGAAAAACACACCGAAGAAACGTTCAGGGAATATTTAAGGAACACGTTAAAGCACAGTGTTAAACGAAAAGGATGGAAGTACATAGGGGTATGGGAACGCGGCGGCAAGAACAAGAGACTGCATTTTCATGCGCTTATGTATATACCGGACGGAACGATGGACGGAGAAAATACGGAAGAGAAATATTACGATACGAATTCAAAGCGAATAAGGACGGCATATATAAACACGTATTTTAGCGAGAAGATAGGGCGATGCGATTTCGAGCCTGTAATAGCGCCCGCGGAACTCGGCAGTTGTATAGGATACCTTATAAAGTACATAGGGAAGTCGGGAGAAAGAATAGCATACGGCGGGGACTTGCCCACGGGGGTAATATCCGACGTTTTAGACGAAGACGTGTTATGCCCGATAGGGACGGACGATAAAAAAGGGGTGTTATACGACAGATTTTTATGCGTGGTAGACGGCGAGATAATAGGCGAAGCGAGCGAAAAAACACTATCCGAACTGCCGAAATGGTATTAGATATTATATGCCGAAAGGCAAATGAATAAATAATATGAAAATAAAATAAAACGAAAAAGGAGGATAAAAATGAAGACGGCGGTCATTTACGCGAGGTACAGTTGCGACAACCAGAGCGAACAGTCCATAGAAGGACAACTTCGGGTGTGCAACGAATACGCAAAGAACAACGAAATACTGATACTCAAAACCTATATAGACAGAGCGATGACGGGAACAAACGACAACCGTCCGGATTTCAGGCAAATGCTTAAAGACAGCAATGAAAAAGGATGGGACTACGTTCTGGTATATAAATTTGACAGATTCAGCCGCAACAAGTACGAAACGGCGATGCACAAAAAGGCGTTAAAGGATAACGGTATAAAGGTCGTATCCGCGGCGGAATACATACCGGACAGTCCGGAAGCCATAATACTGGAAAGCATGCTCGAAGGGTATGCGGAGTATTATTCGGCGGAGTTATCCCAAAAAGTAAAGCGAGGTCAAAGAGAAAGCAGGATAAAGGGTAATTACACGGGCGGATTTTTACCGTACGGATTTAAAGTTGAAAACAAGAAAGTTTTAATAGACGGGGACAAGGCGGAAACGGTGAGATATATATTCAGAGAATACGCAAGCGGGAAGTACGTAAAGGATATAGCGAAAGAACTTAACGATAAAGGGATATTCAACAACGGCAAGAGATGGCAAACGAGTTATATATACAAAATGCTTAAAAACAAGAAGTATCACGGGATATACAATCATAAAGGCGAAATATTCACGAACATTTATCCCAAGATAGTGGAAAGAGAGATATTCGACGCGGTAAGGGAAAAAGCGAAGAAGAACGAACACGGGAGCAGGAGCGTAAAGACGGTATATCTGTTAAGACATAAAGTAAGGTGCGGGTATTGCGGAGGATATATAAGCGCGGAGAGCGGAACAGCGCATAACGGCGGGATAAGATATTAT
>CADBSX010000216.1 GCA_902797515.1 uncultured Eubacteriales bacterium
AGGCGGCGCGCCCGTGACTTTCCCCGATTTCACCGACGGTAAATGGATGTTGAGAGAGAGGAAAGACGTCTGCGAATTCCGATCTTGAACTGCGGAATATTTAATTTAAGTCAAAAAAGGTCGCCGCGTCCTTAAAAGCGGCAAAAAAAACAATTTTTATAAATAAAGGAGATTTTATGAGCAACTTTCACCTTATCGGTCATCCGCTTATACAGCACAAAGTGTCGATGATGAGAATGACGAGCACCAGCACCAAAGATTTCAGAGAACTCGCGGAAGAAATTTCGCTTCTTATGGCTTACGAAGTTACGAGAGACCTTCCTTTGAAAGAAGAAGAGATCGAAACGCCTATCTGCAAGACGAAAGCGAAATTCGTCGCGGGAAGAAGTATCGGCGTCGTTCCTATACTTCGCGCAGGGCTCGGCATGGTTGACGGAATACTCAAACTCGTTCCGAACGCGAAAGTAGGGCACATAGGTCTTTACAGAGATCCGAAAACGCATCTGCCCGTGGAATACTACTGCAAACTTCCCGTAGATTCGGAGGAAAGGACGCTTATAGTAGTCGATCCTATGCTCGCGACGGGCGGCAGCGCGGTCGCGGCGATACAGTTCATTAAAGACAGGGGCTGCAAGGATATAAAACTTATGAACCTTATAGCCGCGCCCGAAGGCGTAAAGGCGGTTCAGGACGCGCATCCCGACGTCGATATATACGTCGCCGCGCTCGACGAAAGGCTCAATGAAAACGCATACATAGTTCCGGGACTCGGCGACGCCGGCGACAGACTTTTCGGAACGAAATAAAAAACGGATACGGATGAAAATGCAGAATAAAGTCAGAAAAGCGGTAATACCGGTCGCGGGATACGGAACGAGATTTCTTCCCTTTACCAAAGCCGTGCCGAAACCTATGTTGCCTATACTCAACAAGCCCGCCTTGCAGATAATTTCGGAAGAAGTGGTCGAAAGCGGAATAAAAGATATACTTTTTGTCGTAGGATATAAGAAAGAGATACTCGAAAGCCATTTCAAAAGCGCGCCCGAACTCGAAGAGGTCTTATCCGAAAAGGGAAAGACGGAATTTTTGAAGTCGGTCGAATATCCGACTAATATGGCGAATTTTTCGTTCGTATTACAGGAAGAGCAGAGCGGCACGGCGAGCGCGATCGCGCTCGCGGAAGACTTCGTCGCGGGCGAGCCTTTCGCGGTGCTTTTCGGCGACGACGTAATGTATAACGAGGGGAAGCCCGTTATAGGTCAACTTTGCGAAAAGTACGAAAAATACGGCAAGACGGTTATCGGATGCAAGAGAGTAGGTATGGATCAGGTGTCCAAATACGCCGCGATAGAGTTCGATAAAGTTATAGAGGACGGCAGACTTTTCAATATGACGAAAGTCACCGAAAAGCCGAAGAGAGAAGAGGCGAAGAGCGATCTCGCGCCCCTCGGAAGGTACGTCTGCCCGTCGGAGATATTCGATATTATAAGAAATCTCGGTCGCGGCGCGAACGGGGAATACCAATTCACCGACGCGCTTGACGAGATAGCGAAAGGGAGCGGCGCGCTCGCCTACGTTTTCGAGGGAACGAGATACGATATGGGCGATCGCCTCGGATATCTGAAAGCGAATATAGAATACGGGCTTCGGGACGAGGAACTCGGTGAAAAATTAAAGGAATATTTAAAGACGTTGGTCTGATTTTCGGTTTATGGAAAATTCGAGATATACGGTCGGAGTTTGCGACGCGATAAAAAAATCAAAACTTCTCGCGGATAAGTTCAAGATAAATTACGTCGGTACGGAAGAGATCCTGTACGGACTTCTCACCATACCGAACAGCGGGGCGTATAAGAGCCTTATCAAATACGGCGTGAACAAAAACACCTATTTCGCGCACTTGCAAAGGACTTTCAGTCGGAATTACGATATAGGCGATTTTACGCCGCAGGCGAAAGGCGTACTAAACGACGCGGGAATAATCGCCGAGCGCATGGGCAAAGACTACGTTTCCACCGAACACCTTCTTCTCGCCATCTTGCAGAAAAAAGATTGCAAAGCGACGAGTATCATAATGAATATGGGCGTTGATTATTCCGCGCTCATAGGCGAAGTCAGATCTTCCGTCGAGCGTTCGGACGTTCCGGAAAGCGCGGCGGCTTCGGGCGAAGGTTCGGAAGACAAAACCGAGAAAAAAGAGGAAAAAGAGCCTACGCCGCTCGATAAATTCGGTTTCGACCTCACGAAAAAAGCGCGCGAGGGGAAACTCGATCCCGTAATAGGCAGGGGCGACGAGATAGAGAGAGTGATACAGTCGCTTTCCCGCCGTATGAAAAACAGCCCCGTTCTTATCGGCGATCCGGGCGTCGGAAAGAGCGCGGTAGTCGAGGGGCTTGCGATAGAGATAGCGAAAGGCAGCGTCCCCGAAACTTTGAGGGATAAGATAATCTTTTCCGTGTCTCTTTCGGGGATGCTCGCGGGAACGAAGTACCGCGGCGAATTCGAGCAGCGTTTCAAAGAGGCGATAGATTACGTGATCGCGCAAGGGAATATAATCCTCTTTATCGACGAGATACACAACATTATGGGCGCGGGGAATTCGGGCGACGGTAATATGGACCTCGCGGATATGCTCAAACCGATCCTTGCGCGGGGCGAGATACAGACGATAGGCGCGACCACGATAGACGAATTCAGAAAGTATATCGAGCCTGATCCCGCTATGGCGAGGCGTTTTCAGCCGATAACGGTTGACGCGCCCGATCCCGAAAGCGCGATACTGATTTTAAGGGGATTGAAAGATAAGTACGAGGCGCATCACGGCGTGGTCATAACCGACGAGGCGATAAAGGCGGCGGTCAATCTTTCAAACAGATATATAACGGACAGAAATCTGCCCGATAAAGCCATAGATCTTATCGACGAGGCGGCGGCGAAAGCGCGGCTTAAATATTGTTATACGCCGAAACAGTACACCGAGTACATCGAACAGTTAAAGCGGCTTATAAACGAGAGAAACTATTTGAGAAGTATAAGTCGGACGGAAGAAATGCGCCGTATCGAATCGCAGATAGACGACCTCAAAGAGAAAATAGAAGAGATCGACGAAAGGCAGAGAGAGGCGCGGAGCAATTCCATACCGTCGATAGGCGAAAACGACGTGGCGGAAGTGATTTCAGAGTGGACCAAAATACCGCTTACGAAAATAAGCGAGGAAGAGAGCGTCAAACTTTTAGGGCTCGAAGACGAACTGCGCGGCAGAGTTATAGGTCAGGACGGGGCGATAAACGCCGTGTCGAAGGCGATAAAGCGGGCGCGGGCGAATATAAAAGATCCTAACAGACCGATAGGAACGTTCATTTTCGTAGGACCTACGGGAGTCGGAAAGACCGAACTTTCCAAGGCGCTCGCGGACGTCGTTTTCGGCGATAAAGACAGCCTTATAAGAATAGATATGAGCGAGTATATGGATAAGGCGTCCGTATCGAAACTGATCGGCGCGCCCCCCGGATACGTCGGATACGAAGAGGCGGGAATACTCACCGACAAGGTGAGGAGAAAGCCGTATTCCGTCGTGCTTTTCGACGAGATAGAAAAGGCGAATCCCGAAATATTCAATATAATGCTGCAAATATTCGACGACGGCAGACTGTCCGACAGCAAGGGAAAAGTCGTCGATTTCAAGAATACCATAATAATACTCACTTCCAACGTCGGCGCGCACGAAGTAAAGGCGTCGCAAACGCCGTTCTACGGGAACAGGGAAAGGGAAGAGGACGAACTCAAAGACAGGATATATTCCGCGCTCAAACTCAAATTCAGTCCGGAATTTTTGAACAGGCTCGACGATATAATAATATTCAGGCATCTTTCCGAAGAGGACTGCTCGAAGATTGCGGATCTGATGCTCGAAGGGCTTAAAAAGCGTCTTAAAGAACAGAGTATAGATTTGAGGATAGCGGCGAGCGCGTCCGACCTTATAATAAGAGAGGGATACGACGAGTTTTACGGCGCGAGACCTCTTCGCCGCGCGATACAGAGAAATATCGAAGACGTACTGTCCGAAGAGATAATCTCCGGCAGAATAAAGCGCGGGAACAGCGTGACGGTATATGCCGAAAACGGAAGGATAAGGCTTGACGTTCAGTAGTAAATTATGGAAATAGGAGTTTCGACCGCGTCGCTTTTTATGCGGAAATACAACGAGGACGCGCTTCCTCTTCTCGACGAGTTGGACGCGCGGACTACCGAAATATTTTTTTTGTTTTTTTCGGAATACACCGAGGAATACGGCAGATTTTTAAAAAGTCGGCTCGGAAACCTCAAAGTGCATTCCGTACACGTCGTCACGATGAACTACGAAACCGAACTCTTTTCAAAGAACGAAAGGGCGTACTCTGACAGCGTGAAACTCTTTAAGAGCGTGCTTTCTTCCGCGAAGATACTCGGCGCGAAGAATTACACTATGCACGGCAAAGCGAGGATAAGGAAGTCGGCAATTTACGACGATTACGGATTTATCGGGCAAAGACTTGCGGAATTGTCGCGCGTAAGCCGCGAATACGGCGTTTCCGTATGCCTCGAAAACGTGTCTTGGGCGTACTGCAACAGAGCGGGATATTATTCCGAAGTAAAAAAATACGCGCCCGATCTTCGGGCGACGCTCGATATAAAACAGGCGCGCGCGAGCGGTTATAACTATGCCGACTATATCGCGGAAATGGGCGGGGATATCAACACCGTCCACTTGTCCGACGTTGACGGAAACGGCGCGATAGTTCTTCCCGGGAAGGGAGTATTCGATTTTTCAGAACTCTTCAAAAGGCTCAAAGACGTCGGATTTACGGGCGATATGCTGATAGAGGTATATAAGGACAATTACGGCGAAACAGCCGAAATAAAGGATAGTCTTGACTATTTAAGAGAAATAAAATATAAGATATTCGATTAAAAGGAGATCAAAAATGGCTAAAAGGTATCTGAACAGACAATGGAAACAGTCAATGCAACTTCGTCTCGATTACAACAATATGATGGCGGAAAAAGTCGGCGGCGGAGAGGGAATAACCGAAAAAGAACTCGATTCTTATAAAAAAGCCGCGCTCGCCGCGCTCGATAAGACGATGGCGAACAAGGGCAAAGGCTGGCTCGGTTGGACGGACCTTCCCTATAATCAGAAAGAGATCGCGGAAGAAATAAAGGAAACGGCGAAAGACGTGAGAAAGAGAGCGCAGAGTTTCGTCGTTTTAGGTATAGGCGGCAGCGCGCTCGGGCCGATGGCGGTCTTTCAGGCGCTTTCACACCTTCACTATAACGAGCTTCCGAGAAAGGTCAGAAAAGGTCCGAAATTCTACGTAGAGGACAACGTCGATCCCGAGAGAATGACCGCGCTTTTGGACGTCGTTGACGCGGAAAACACCGTTTTCAACGTAATAACGAAGAGCGGATCGACTTCGGAAACGATGACGCAGTATCTCGTTATATACGATATATTGAAGAAAAAACTCGGCGAAAAGGCGAAGTACAATATTATCGCGACGACTTCCGAAAGCAAGGGAAATCTTATAAAACTCGCGAAAAAAGAGGGATTCAAGACGTTTTATATTCCCGACGGCGTCGGCGGCAGGTTTTCCGAACTCTGTCCCGTCGGACTTCTTCCCGCGGCGGTACTCGGCATAGATATAAACGAGATGCTCGCGGGCGCGGCGTATATGGACAAGATATGCTCGAAGAGAAATTACCGTGAAAATCCCG
>CADBSX010000217.1 GCA_902797515.1 uncultured Eubacteriales bacterium
ATGATCTCGCCGTCCGCGCCGCAGTCGTAAACGGTGAATATAAGTTTGTCGCCGTTGCACTTTGCCGCCGAACCGTCTATCGCTTTGCCGAGGATATCTACGGTGGCGCGAATATTATAATTAAGCGTGGCAAGAAACGTCGCGTTCCCTTTGTCGTCCGCTATTACCTGAACGTTTAAAAGCCGTTTTTTTGCGACCTTTTTCAATCTCACGTCGCCCCATATCCCGTAACCGCAGATGTCGGGAGCCCAATCCCAACCGAAATGGCATTGCGCCTTGCGGACGAAAACTCTCGGCACGTTGAAAATGCTCATATATCCGGTGCAATCGAACTTATCCATTTCGTTTAACGTCGATTTCATACGGACTTCGAGTTGATTTCCTTTCGGTTTCAGAATATTGCCGACCGAAAAGGTATATTTAAGAAACATGTTTTCTGTTTTGCCGAGAAGTTCTCCGTTAAGATAGATTTCGGAAAAAACGTCGATACCGTCGAATTCGAGCAAAACTTCGCCGCCGAGAAAGTCTTTCGGCGCGTCGAACACCTTTTTATAGATAAAATCTTCTCTCGGTATCCACCCTATTTGTTTGTGGTTAAGCCCGAAATACGGATCGGATATTTTTCCCGCTCTGTAAAGATCGTTCGTAATATCCCCGGGAACGGTCGCCTCCGTCGTCCCCGTTCTGTCGTTTTCCAAAATCCATTTGCCGTTCAAATCTATCGTGTCTATCATAATTCTTCCTTAAAAAATGCGTTTGTATAAGCCTTTCCCCCGTTCGTGTCCGTCACGACTATCCTGAAATATTTAACGTCCTCTTTTAAGTCGAATACGGCGAAAGAAAGAGGTCTGTCCGCCGCCCAAGCGTTTCTCGAATATCTGTCAGAGCGGAAAGCGATGCTCTTCGCGTTTTCCGCGCCGACGTAAACCTTGTTCCCGTCAACGTAAACGCCCCTTATCGCCGCGCCCGTCGAGGCGTAAAATCTTCCCGACTTCATACACTCGAAAACGCCGTCGTAAGTCAGTTTTTCGGGATACATAACGTTATATCCGCCGAATCCCGTATCTCCGTGGTTATCGTCGTTTGAAAAGCAATATAATCTCTGCCCGTCGCGAAGCATAACGTCATAATAGTTTTCGTCCTCGGTACAGCCGCCGACGAAACTTCCGTAGTTGAATATTTCCACGCCGCCGAGCCCCTTTATCCCGCATATATCTTCCGCGGCAAGGCGCGACCAGTCGGGATGATTCAAAACGACGAAATAACCGAGTTCTGCCGCCTGTTTTAAAAGTCCGTTGAGATTCTTTACGCCGAAACCGCCGTCCGTATGCTCGAAATACCGCCCGTTTTCGAGAAGTTCTGTCGGAATCCGATCGAGTTTTCTGTAAACTTTCGTACAGAAATCGAAATAATAGTCGGTTATTCCTATCATGCCGACTTTTTTCGGATCGGGCGAATAAAAGTTAAGGTGATAACACTTCGTAGAACGAGGCTTACCTTTTATCCACGTCGGTTCGAGATGGTTTTCGTAACCGTTTAAAGCGACGAAATTCTCGTCGTTAAGAGCCGATCTGTCTTCCATATAGGCGTGATCTGTAAAGGCAAGTATCGAAAAGCCGTTGTCTTTGTACGCCTTTTTCATTTGTTCGGGCGTAAAAGCCCCGTCCGAGCCCGTCGTATGACAATGTAAATTCGCCTTATATCCCTTTTCTTCGGGCAGTAAAACTTTCATGCCTTTCACCATTTATAATTCCATTTTCTCGGCGAAACCGAATAGCAATTCATAAGTTCTTTATGCATATCTTCCGTGGTTTGTCCCCAGAAAGTTATGCGAAGATCATACCTTATAATGCCGTCTATAAGTTCTTTATTTACGGATAATACCTTTTCTTTTTCTTCTTCCGTTCCGCTCTTCATCGCCTTGTCGAAATTAAGAATATTATACAAATACAAAACCTGTATGCGGTCTTTCGCGATCCTTTCTTTCTGCTCGTCGGCCGCAAGCGCCGCGGCGGCGTCAAAAAGGGCGAACGCTTTTTTGAAAAACGCTTCTCTTTTATTCTCTTCGATAAGCGAATCGAAATCCGGACCGTATTCCCCGTCCTCCGAGCGGCGGCACGACCATTCGCCGTCGGCGCTTTTATGAAATTTCAAAAGGTCGTAGGAAAAATGCGCGTTCTCGGAAAGCGTGTTTTCATAAAGGTCGATATATTCAAGTATCTTTTCATATCCGCGTCCGTAATATAAACGGGCGAATTCCGTTTTATGCCGTGAAAACTCTTCTTCCGACATATACGGATCCCACATAAGCTTGGACAAAAGATAAGTTTTAAGTTCCGCGAATACCGACGAACCGACTCCGTCCATATGGATATACTCGAAAAACATGCCCGTTATATTGTGCGAAACGTAATAACGGAACTCGGAAAGCATATTTTTTATCGACGGAAGGCTTATAAGTTCATATTTAAAGCAGTTGGCATAATCCCATAACAAGACGTTCTTCGCGCCTTTCGTCCAACTCTCGAACAATTTTCTTCTTTCGGTGTTTACAGGACAATTTTCGTCCGAATAAGAGTGATTTTTGCATCCGTTATAACAATATTGTATTATAACGTTATCTTCCAAGGGAACGGAAGGCGGCTCTTGCAGCGCCCCATATGCGAAAATATGTATTTTTACTTTCGGAAATTCGTCTTTTACCGCGCGTGCCACTTTGTTGGCGAGCATTACGAAAAGGTCGGAAAGCGAATACTTTTCGTAAAGTTTTTTGCAGTTTTCGCATTCGCAGTAATTGCCGTTGTCCCCGGGTGTTACCGAAATATAACTCGCCTGCGGTTTCGCCCGCAACAATTTAAGACTCGATTTCACGACGGCATCCCGCATTTCGGAATTTGAAAAACACACCTGCCCCATGCGATCGGTGATTCTTTTTCCGTTTTTCAAAGAAAAATATTCGGGATGCGTTTCGGCGTATTCTTTGAGATTTTCAGAGCCTGTCATGCTGTGAGCGGGCACTCCCGCAAAGAATATTCCGCCGCCGTCTTCTTCTTTCAGCCTTTCAGCCCAGAAATTCGTATTATGTCTGAATTTGAGAAAAGAATTTGCGCTGTTCCCCGAAGAATTTCCGAGAACTTCGCGGTATTTAACGGGCGTAGTCTGTTTAGTGGTTATATCTTCCGAAGTCAGATAAACGTCCTTTTCGGGGAAATATTCTATCCCTTTTGCGAGAAATCTCCAACCTGCGCGCTCGAATATTTCGTAAACGCCGTAAATAACTCCGCGTTTGCCGCCTTCGATGCGTATTCCTTCGCCGCTTTGCGATATATCAAAAAAATCGTCGTCAAAAATTTCGGTGACGGCGATCTCTGTCTTTCCCGATCTTTTATCGGCTTTGCCACAAGTTTTTTCAGCGTATTCTTCAAAAATCCTCTTTGCCTTTTCCGAGGATGGCTTGCCGTCTGTAATAACTTCGATTTCGCTTAATTTTTTACCGTTAAAAAATATCATTTAATATCTCTCCCGTCCTAACGGATACGTCTTTATTTCGCTTTATATGAAACTTCGTCCACGTACATTTTGTCAAGACAAAAAGTGTTTTTTACGTATATGCCGTATATTTCGGTTATTTCGCCGTCGTATATCTCCCCGTCGTCCGAATGCCACGTTTTGGCGAGTATCTCTTCCACTGTAAATTCGTACGACCGCCACGCCTGCTTGTTCGGATGATGCCAGAATTCTTCGCTGTATATTCCGTCTTTTCCGTAAAAGCCGATAACCACTCTCGACTGAAATTCCGCAGTGTCCTGAAAAACGGTTATTTTGAACGACTTTGCGCTCGCCGCCGATACGGGCTCGGGAAACATTATCCCCGCGCCGTCGCGGCAGTGCGTCAATTCCTCATATCCGTCGCCCGCCGTTATTTCGAGCGCGCCGTCAACAGAATTTTTGAAGCCGTCCGTTAAAATTTTCCACGTCGCGTTCTGCGTGCCCCAGTTGTAAAG
>CADBSX010000218.1 GCA_902797515.1 uncultured Eubacteriales bacterium
ATGCTCTTTCAAGTCGATAAAACACGTCTTCATATCAAAAATACCTTATCTTATAATCTATTTTCTTCGATCCGCCCTTTTCAAGGCGAAAATACTTTTCATTTTTATCGATATCTATCTGTTCTTCCCCGTCGGGAAGCGCCGACCAGAGTTCAAGGCATATCATCGCACAGTCGTCCGGGCGCCATAGAAGCAGATTGTGCGTATCGCTTACGGATACTTCGGCGACCGAATTTCCGTCCGTATCTTCAAGCGTGATCTTTCTGCTTTTTATACAGTCGAAAATTATCGTATGTCCGCCTACAAGTTGATTATCGGGCAAATCAAATATGATCCCTTCGCCGAAATCATCATAAAGATTTATTAGTTTTCCATTATCGTCGTGCCTGTGAGAAAGGAATCTTTCTTTCTCGTCAAACCGCAGACGATAATTTTCGACGGGCGCGGCGAGGTTGAATGAATCGTGCCGCCCGACTGCGAAAGGCATTTCTTTTTCGCCCGCGTTTTTCACAAGGTATTCTACCTTTAACTCATTGTTTTCAACCGAGTACGTGACGAAAAACTCAAACCCGAACGGGTAAACTTCAAGTGTTTTTGCGCTATGGGCAAACAGAAGCGTAATGCTTTTATCGCTTGCGGCGACGACGGAGAATTCATTTCTTTTCGCAAACCCGTGAAAGGGCATTTTATAGTCCTTTCCGCTTATCTCGACCGCGCAGTTCCCGCAAACGGGAAAAAGCACCGGACTGTACCCCGCCCATTTGCCGTTTTCGTTCTGCCACACTCTTTCTGCGCCTTTATACACGGCGCTTACAATTTCCGCGCCGAAAGTGTTTATCGAAACGCTTAATTCTTTGTCTGATATAACGTAAATCATTTTTCAAGTAAAACCTGTGCGTTTGTTCCGTAAAAAATATCTTTTTTATCCGAAATGTAGCGGCAAAAACCATCAAAAGTCCCAAGATCGAAGCCGTCGCCGTTATCGAGCTCGAAGCCGTGACCCCAGATGAAAAACAGTTTAGGTTCGTCCGTCTTAAGATTTACAAACTCTTCCGCAAGGTAAAACAGTTTTTCGTCGATAAGATGCACTGTCGGCTTTAATCGATAAAGATCGGTCGGAATTTCAAAATCGTAACTCGATAGGGGTGTCCTCGCATATCTGACGCCCGTTTGCTCCGCCAGTATTTTTGCGACGCGGTCGTCGAAAATTTCGCCGTCACCGTTGCCGGGATAGGCAAAACCGACGACTTTTTCATCGACAAGTTTTTCAAGGTCAAGCCTGTCTTGCTCCACCTGATAAACGACGGTCTTGTCGTCGGGCAAAAGTGTGAGCGTCGGGTGCGAAAGCGTATGTGCGGCTATCTCGTGACCTTTATACAGAACCGCTGCTTCGGCAGGCGAAATCTTATAGTTGTCGTCGCGCGCGAAGTGCGTACCCAAAAGAGCGGAATTAAGGTTGAACGTCGCTTTTAATCCGTATTTATTAAGGATTCTTACGACGTCCTCGTCACGGCGGCAACCGTCGTCGAACGAAAACGTTATGGCTTTTTTCTTATCGTTCCACATAGTAAAATCACACTTTATATCTTTTATTTTATAATATCTGTCCTATCGCGATGAAAACGATTGCAAGCGAGCCGCCGACGACGGATAAGACCTGTTTAACGGACAGTTTTTCTTTGAAAAGAAGCGCCGAAGCAATCGTCGATAAGACGATGACGCCCACGTTGAAAACAGGGAAAAATACAACGCTCGGAAGATATTGTGCAATAATAGTGTTCAAGACGTTGATAACACTCACCAATGCGCCGATTATTATAACGAAAACACATTTTAATATCGGCTGTTTTTCCTTGACGTTTACAGAATTTTCGACGGACGAATCTTTGTCTCCGCGTTTTTTTATTAAATAAGATATAAGCATCGCCAGAAGCCCGAACACAAGAGCAAACGCAAGTGACAGTTCGGTAAAATGTATTTGTCCCGCGGAAGGGTGATCCGCCCGATATGCGCTGAAAAGTTTTTGAACGATGCCTATCAATCCACAGAACAGCAATCCTAAAACGGATAATACCAGCCACTTCGTCGAAAATTTTTTATCGCTTTTGTCTATCGTCATAACGAGCGATACAACGATCAGTACAAGCCCCGCTACCGTAAATATACCGACTTTTTCATTAAAGCATATAGCCCCGAATATCGTAGGGATCAAAAACCCGCTTTGATAAAAAAGCAAAGACAACGATACCGAGCCACAGGCTATCGCTTCCACGCTGCAGATTATCGATCCGATAAGAGCCACCCCGTAAACGGCGTTAAGATAAAGCGGCTGTTCATAATAGCCGTAAAAATCGAAAAGCGTAAACGGCAAAAGCACTGCAACGGCCACGAAAAAAAGCATTACGTTGAATCTTATAGAATAAAAGCCGTTTCCCGTTGTTTTCGTTTTCTTTATCAAAAGTCCGCGCGTCACAGCAAACGAAACGTTAAGCGCAAGCAATAAATAGTAACCTATCATATACGTATATTTGACGAATTTGATCGCCGTCGTTTTCAGCGGCTCGAAATATTTGCCGATAATCGACACATAGCCGCACTTTTTAAAAAATCTTACGTCAGTCCACACGCCCGCCGGCATTATAATATCGAATTATTCTTCAGCCATATCTCAAATTATCACGATTGTAATCAGACAATAATCGTGCCGCCGAAAGAGAGTTTACCGTCGGCGAAAGTAATAAACGGCGAGTTCCAGCCCGCTATATAGTTTTCGG
>CADBSX010000219.1 GCA_902797515.1 uncultured Eubacteriales bacterium
CGTCTTATTTTAACGAGTATTGTGTTATTTACACGACGGAATTCGCGCCGTATATAAACACCACGACGTCGGGGATCCTCTGGTGGAGAGAATCGCACGACAACTTCGGCGCGAGCGATTTCCATATCGTAAAAAGCGATCGCCGGTCCGTGAAGTATATAGCGCAGGCAATGGACGCCGCCGGAGACATCGAGGACTACGTATCGACGGTCGGGTGCAGTTCCGACGAAACGAACGCCGAAGGCTCGCCTCGATACGTGGCGGCGATGTCCGTTTTTGAAACGGCGCTTTCCGCGACGTCGCATACGGTGGACGTTTCTTATCTGAAACAGATCGGGAACGCGCCGTTCGCGGAAAAGGTAACGACGAGCGCGACGATCAAATACAACGGAACGCCGAACACCATACCGACGGACGACGTCGAGGCTGCGCTCGGCATAGATACGTCGTGCCTTCTCTCTACGCCGAAGTATTACGAACGGCAGGACAACGGCTCGTATATGGCGGTATATCCGAATTCCGTGTGGTTAGAGGCTCGCACGGTGGACGGGAACCGGAAAGACTTCTTCCTCGATCTGAACTTGTCTTATAAAAAATATTTCCATAAAATGGTCGATGACGGCGTTTTTTCGGAAGATCTGTACGAGTATATCTTCTTTACGCAAATGTATAACGCTTATCCGGAACTGAAAAACAACAGGTATCAGCCGGAAAACGTTTACGGCTATTTCGGTTACGTCGTTATTCCGACGACTTACACGTGGAACGAGGCGTTCAAGAGGATCTTCGATACTCAAACGCAATTCGCCGGACTTGTCAAAGCGTTCGATTATCCGTCGAACTTGTCTCTTTACGCCTATGAAACGCTGCTCGACGAGTATAACTACTCGTGGTTAGAGCAAGTCTGGAACGGAATCGCCGGCTTTGTCGAAGAGTGGCCCGCGTGCCATTATCTTTTATACGCCGACTGCACCACCAACGAGGCGGGAGTTTTCGATAACGGCGACAAAGACAGCGACGACGGGCTCGTCGCGGTAGAACTGCGCGAAGGCGTAAAAATCGCCGTCGAAACGGTAACGAAACAAACGCAGAATTTATTGAATAAATGGAACGCGAACAAGTGGTGGATCATTACGATCATATTGATCGTCGCCGCCGTATTGATCTATTTCAAATACGTTTATCCATATAGAAACACAACAAAAACAAAAAGGAGTAAGAAAAAATGACAAAGGTAAGGAAAGTAACTTTTTTAGCAGTTTTATCGGCGCTTGCGTTCACGCTTGCCGCGCCCTTTATGTTCTTCGCCGGCAGAGCGACGGTCGCCAAAGCGGACGAAACACCGGCATATCTGACGAACGCGGAGGCGCTGTATAACGCGTTTCCGGAAAGCGACGGCACCGGCTTGCCGCTTGCGGAATACGACGGGCAAGGGAAGATAACGAAATCCGGTTTCCGGCTTATTCAGGCGGGAGACAATCTTTCCGGAAAGACGATCTACCGTAAGGGAAATTATTTCAATCAAATGCCGCCGTTTACTACGTATTTTATTACGTTCGGACAAGATACTACGGACTCGGTTGTGTTCAACGACGAGAACGTGGCGATACCGTCAGTTGTGTGGAACGGTCCCGGAATGTTGAGTTTTTACAACACGTTTGACGACAACAATATTGAAACGAGGATCGAAAATTCGCATTATCGTACAGACGCCGGTCCGGAATCGTTGATTTTTATGATATTTACATTGCCGGAAGACGACCGTTTTTCGAACGTATCGGAATTTTACTCGATATCGAGTTCGGGGGATCAGAATTATCAGATAGAGAATAACAGAGCGCTTTACACGTATGAAAGCGTACCGGCAAGCAGCGGAACGACGGACAGTCAAGCGTCCGATGAAACGACCGAAAAGAAACCGACGTTCTTTGAAAATGCGACAGACTGGATCAACGACAATCTCGGACTCAATATGACGTCGGCTGCGTTCGGAAGTATTCTTCTGGTCGTGGCTATTATACTTATATTCCGCAGGAAATGAAAAAGCAGGGCGGATTGTGGGAACCGAACATTACGGCGTTCGGCTGCACGAAAAAATTATTTATCTATTATTTCATCCGCGCGGCGATCTGGACGGCGGCGTTCTGGATCGTCGCCGACTTGCGGCTTTTTGTCCGCGCCCTGGATATGGTCGCTTGCCTTGCCGACTTCGAGGGCATAGACCTGTTTTTGCGGGCAAGACTTCTCGCCGAATCCGCCCTTATTATCTTTCTGTTTTTCAAATTCTTGTTTTCCGTCAAAGACTTATACGGCGTGATAGTAAATATCCGCCGTATAGGTCAGACGATCCGGCAGATCCCCGTTTGGGCAGGCTGTTCGCTCGGAATAGACGGCGAACAAGGCGTCGGAAAGACGCGTTTTATGACTTTTTCCCTGTTTGTCTTATCAAAAGCGAAATTAGAGCGTATGAGGCTCAAATATTATCTCGATTGTCCGATTAAAAGCGAATTAGAGGCGAAAGCGCGGAACGGAGACGAGTTTAAGTGGGTGAAATTCAAAGCGCGGGAAGAGGCGTACAACTTTTATTATAATAACGAAAAGAATAAAGACAGATTGCCCGGCATATACGCGGACTACGTCGTGACGTACGACGGTAAAAAGCCTTACGAACTCAAACTCGAACATTTTACTATGCAAGAGAAGATCTACGAGAGCAACGTCAAAGGACTTGCCGAGGCGGACAACGTTCTTCCGAACACTTTCCGGAAAGTGAAACCGCCCGCGCCGGAGACGAATAAACCGGAAGAAGATAAGAAAGAAAAAGACGATAAGAATAAAAAGAAAAAGAAGGAAAAACCGCCCGCCGACACGCGGGCTAACGATATAGACGAGTATTTGGGGCTCGATCGGCAATACACGGACGGAACGTTGCTCGTAGATACTCACGCGAACGGCAGCGTGTTTAAGTCTATGCGCGATACGCAGCGCACGGTACTGCATTTGGAGCGCAGCGAATACAGATATACGCCGAAGATCCTTTTGAAATGGCTCGATCACCTCGAAAAGAAGGTCCACAAGGCGGGAAAGAGGACGTCGATCAGACTTCGGAAGAGGTATCTTTTCGTCGAACGTCTGACAAAAGAAATGGGAATAACGCGGGAATACTACACGATCGGCAAAGAAAGAGAAGAAAAATTTATGGTACTGCCGAACGAAGTCCCGTACGCATACGACGATACGGCGCTGAAATCGAAATACAGACACGCGCCGAAAATCCGGAAAGACAAAGAAGAAAAAAACGCATAGAACGAGCGGCAAAAAAATGGTCGCAACGTCAAAATATGAACGCCGCGCGGCGGCTGTGGTCGTTATAGGCGAAAATACGCCGTAAAGAGACGGAGAAGCGCGAAATTTTTTCGATTTTTCGCTTTGCCGAAAAACGAAAAAATTTCGCGAACTACGGATTTTTATGGAGATTATTTCGATGATCAATCCGACCGCTTCCAAATTTTGCCGCGCTTGCAAGGCAAAATTTTGACGCTATGGCGGGGAGGAGCGTCCAAAAAATGATTGTAACGAAAAACGTCAAAGCGGGCGTATGCCCGGAAATAGAACTCTTGAAGATCTTCGACGCCGAAGCGTCGAAGGGCGTAACGCTGATTAACGGACTTAAACTCGAAGTGATAGAGGGAGTCCTTAACGTCTCGCATAACACGCTTAAAAGGTACTTGCGGGCGTTCAGAGAGGCGAACGTTTTAAAGTTTAAACTCTCCGGCGTTTACTGTCTCAATCCGGAAGTATTCGGTCTGACGTATTGCCCGACGATCAGAGACGCGGAACTCGCCGCGCGGCAAATGCAATACGATTTATTTATATCTGATTAAGCGCGCGCACGCGTATATACGCACGTATATACGTAAGTAGGCGCTTGATATACAAAGATCACGTCGGCCGGCGTGATTATAAAAAAATTTTTTTCGAGAAAGATATAGCCTTATCTCTATTTTACTATACGCTTTTTTCGCGTGAGACGCCTTTCCGGCGCGGCGGAACGTCGCGCGGGCGCAGGGAGGGGGCTTCGCCCCCATACAATATCTTTTATCCGACGAAGAAGATCTTCCCTTGTTTCTGCCTCGTAGAGGCTCTTATGTAATCACTCATACGTAAGAGGGGGCTTGCGCCCCGTTCCCTTTGAAAGAGAAGAGAGTCGGCGGGAAACTCGAAGAAAATCACTTTTTTCGGTTATATCGCTTTTCAATA
>CADBSX010000220.1 GCA_902797515.1 uncultured Eubacteriales bacterium
ACTTTACCGCCTCGTTGATCTTCGATATCCTCGAAAGGGGAAGAGTTATGGTTTCGCCGTTTTCCTCGATGACGACGTTTTTCCCGTCGTAGGAAACTAATTTCGCCTCGAAATACTTTTTACCTCTTATCGGCGCGAAAAGTTTGATTTCGACGTCCTTTCCTATCCTCTTTAAGAAATCTCTTTCCGTTTTCAGCGGTCTGTCGAGCCCGGGGCTCGAAACGTTGAGAGTATAGGACGCGCCGAACGAAGGATCGAATTCGTCGAGGACGGAATCTATCGCGTTATGGAATTTTTCGCAAGTATCGAGATCGACGCCGCTTTCCGTGTCTATATAAACGGTTATATACGGATTTTTAGTAATTTTAGCCTCTACCTCGACTATTTCTATCCCCATTTCTTCCGCCGTCGGCTTTAATACCGCGGCGATCTCGCTCGCATCTTTGAACTTCACGTTGCCCTCATAAAAATTTGAGAGCGAAACAAGTCGCCCTCAAATACAAGTAAATCATATTCGGTAATTAAATATTAGCATAATCGGAACAAAAAAGCAAGTAAAAAAGCCTAATTCGGTAAACTTTTTTTAATATTGATAAGTTCTATGAACAATTTCGCGGTCGCGTGCGCGTCGGAAAGCGCGCGGTGGTGCAGAAATTCTATATTGAAATACTTACAAACGGTGTTGAGTTTATGGTTTCTGAGTCTCGGCAGAATCTCTTTCGACAGCGCGAGCGTGTCTATTCCCTTGTTCTTGAAAACGTAACCGCTTTTTTTCGACATATGTTTTATAAAATTATAGTCGAAATCTATATTATGCGCGACGATAACGCAATCCTCACAATACTTATAAAAATCAGGGAGAACTTCATCGAATTCGGGCGAGTCCTTTACCATCTCGTCGTCGATCCCCGTGAGTTCCGTTATCTCTTTGCTTATCCCGATCTTCGGATTGATAAGCGTCTGAAAACAATTTACTATTTCGCCGTCCTCTATCCTCACCGCGCCTATCTCGGTAATTCTATCCCCGCCGACGTAACTCGTGCCCGTAGTCTCTATATCCACGACGACGAATTTCCTGCCTTTAAGGCATTCGACGACCTCTTTTTTAACGTCGAATATGTTGCTCTGTTTTACCTCTTCTATTTCTCTCGGAAAAACGAGCGAATACTTGTCGGGAGCGCGCTTGCCTTCCCGTTCTTCCGGAACGAAATTTTTCGGAAACACGCAGAACGACACGTCGTTTATTTTCAGACTTCTTCTGCCGTTGTACGTTTCCATTTCACCGCCGATCACTATCTCGCTGCCCTCTTCGATCTTTCCGAGTTTCTTTTCCTTTTCTTTCGTGTGAAATATCATCCCGGATATTTTCCCCGTAGTATCGTCAATGCCGAAAATATAGAAAGGTTTTCCCGATTTCGCGATCTTTTCGGTTTTTTCGTAAACTCTTCCCGCGAACACCACTCCGCCCGAAACGAGATCGGCGTCTGCGATATACATTGCGGTATCGCCCGTATCTTCGCCGAAAAGTTTTACGGCGTCGGACACTTTGAAAGTTCTGATTTTAAGCGTTTCGTAATCCGAGGCGTTCTCGTCTTCCGCCTGAATTTCGTTCGGCTCGTCCGATTTTCCGTTATTTATAAGAACGATTTTCACCGTTTCGCAGAAAAGACGATCGAGTTTATCGGCGATTTTTTGTACCGCTCCGCCCTTTTCGAGATAGCCGTACTCGTCGTCGCCCGAAAAGACGCTGACCTCGAATCCGTCGTCCGTCTTTTTTACGTCCGTTTTGTCCGATGAAAATGAATAGGAAATATGCGCGAATTCCGCGTTAAGGCACTCGAGCGTCGCTTTTTTTATCAATTCTTCGTCCGCGACGACTTTTCTGACGTTTACGGAAATATCGAATATATCATCAGGACAGTTTTTATTGACCGCACGCTCTATCACGGCTTGCGTTTCGCCGTCTATCGCGACGTTGTTGATAAAATCGAAAACCGCGGTCATTTTCTCTTTCGAGACGGTTATTCCGACAAGTTTTATCTTTCCTAACTTTTCGTCCGTTTTTCTTAAATTTTCAATAAATTCAGTCGTTTTGACCATTTATTATCTCGTTCAATTCCTTTATGAATTCTTCTTTTGCGTTTTCGGACGGAACTCTTCTGTATATTTCGCCTTTTTTGAAAAGCATACAGTATCCTCTGCCGCCCGCGATCCCTATATCGCAGTCTTTCGCTTCCCCCGGACCGTTCACCACGCATCCCATTACCGCGACTTTAAGCCTTTTTTTCACGCCGGAGGTGATTTTTTCCACTTCTTCCGCAAGCGAAATACTGTCGTATTCCGTCCTTCCGCAAGTCGGGCACGATATAACTTCGACGTAATCGGTTTCAAGCCCGACAGCGCGGAGTATCCTCTTCGCCGCGACTATCTCTTCTATCGGATCGCAAGTGAGCGAAACGCGGATAGTATCGCCTATTCCGTCGAGTAAAAGACTTCCTATCCCGACGCTGCTTTTAACTATTCCGGAGTCTTTCGTACCTGCCTCGGTAACACCGATGTGCAGAGGATAATCGGTCTTTTTATGCAAATAACGGTAAGTCGCGACCGTAAGCGGAACGCTGCTCGCCTTTGCCGATATAACTATATTTTCAACGCCGTATTTTTCTAAAACGGCAACGTTTTTAAGCGCGCTTTCGGCGAGA
>CADBSX010000221.1 GCA_902797515.1 uncultured Eubacteriales bacterium
CCGAAAAATACGGTGATATGTATTTTACCGCGGGCGTACATCCCGACGACGCGAAAACTCTCGACGAAAACGCGAAGAAAAGGCTTTCGGATATGGCGAAACACGAAAAATGCGTGGCGATAGGCGAAAGCGGTTTCGATTTTTATTGGAATAAATCCACGGCGGAAGAGCAGGAAAAAGCATTCGATTTTCAGATGCGCCTTTCGGCGGAAACGGGCAAGCCGCTCGTCGTCCACTCGCGCGACGCGTCGGAAAAAACGCTTCTTTTTATCCGCGAGAGAAGGGATCTTATCGAAAAAGGATTTTTACTTCACTGTTATTCTTACAGTGCGGAAACGGCGGAAATATATAAAAATATGGGCGCGTATTTTTCCTTCGGCGGAGTGATAACTTTTAAAAACGCGAAAAAGGAAAAGGTCTTGGAAACGGTAGGCGTCGAAAGGTTTATGACGGAAACGGACTGTCCGTATCTTTCTCCCGAACCGTACAGAGGAACGCGGAACGATCCGTCGAGAATACCTGAAATTTTAAAAAAAGCCGCCGAAATATTCGGAAAGACGGTAAAAGAGACGGAAAAAGCCGTTGAAAAAAACGTCGGAAATTTTTTCGGATTGAAATAAATTATTTCGGAAACTATTGATGAGGTTTATTGTTCTATGGATACTTTCGTATATGAAATAGACGGAAAACTTTATATCAATCTCACGAACAGATGCTCGAACGACTGCGAGTTCTGCGTGAGAAACGGCAAGGATTCCTATTACGGGAACAAACTCTGGCTGTCAAAAGAACCGACTGCGGAAGAAGTTCTTGCGCTTATTCCCGATTTCGGATATTCGGAAGTCGTATTCTGCGGATTCGGCGAGCCGACTTTTAAAATGAAAGAGGTATCCGCGATAGGAAAAGAACTCAAAAAGCGCGGATTTTTCGTGAGGATAAATACGAACGGACAGGGGAACCTGATCAACGGGCGCGATATTACGGAAGAACTCGTCGCGGCGGTCGATAAAGTGAACGTCAGCCTTAACGCCGGCGACAGGGATAAGTATTACGAGATATGCCGCCCCGTTTTCGGGGAGGACGCTTTCGACGCAATTCTGGATTTCGCCTCTCTCTGTAAAGACCGCGGAATAATCACCGAATTTTCCATAGTGGACGTTCTTTCCGAGAAAGACAAGGAAAAATGCGAAGAAATAGCGGAAAGACTCGGTATTCGTTTAAGGATAAGAAAATACATACAGGACAGTTAAATGAGGATAAACGAGATACTCAAAAAAACCGGTTTCCGTTTCAATAAGAGATTCGGTCAGAATTTCATAACCGACGACGCAATACTTTGTAAAATAGCGGACGGAGCGGGGATAACGAAAGAAGATACCGTCGTAGAAGTCGGATGCGGTGCCGGAACGCTTACTTCCGCGCTTTCGGACAGGGCGGGAAAAGTTATAGGTTTCGAAATAGACCGTTCATTAAAACCCGTACTTTCGGAAACTCTCGCGGGAAAAGACAACGTAAGTATAGTTTTTAAAGACGCGATGAAGACGAGCGAGGAAGAAATGGAAGAACTCGCGGGAAAGAAGTTTTCCCTCGTCGCAAATCTTCCGTATTACATCACCACGCCGATAATAATGAAATTCACAGAGGATTTCAAGGGAACGGAAAAAATAGTCGTCACCGTTCAGGAAGAAGTCGCGGACAGGCTATGCGCGGAGGCGGGAACTCCCGAATACGGCGCGATAACCGCAGGAATAAACGTAGTCGGAAACGCGGAAAAGATATTCAGAATAGACAGAAAAGACTTTTTTCCGTCGCCGAACGTGGATTCCGCGGTCGTCAGGATAACGATCGACAGAAATAAATTCCCGTCCGTCGATCTCTCTTTATACAGGGCGGTTGTAAAAGCGGCTTTCGGGAACAGAAGGAAAACTCTCGTCAACAATCTCGTAATGAATTTCGGTTTATCGAGAGAGGCGGCGGAAAAAGCGGTAAGGGAGGTTTCCGACGATCCGTCGGTAAGGGGAGAAACCTTTTCGGCGGCGGACTTCGTCAGGCTTACCGAAATACTCGGACGAGGTACATTTTAACGATTAAACGGCATATATTAAATTGAGAGCGTTTTAACAGGAGGTTAATATATGTCGTTCTTTACAAATAATTCCGGCGACAGAGCGCCGGGAAGGATCAACGGCAATCCGATAAACGGTTTATGTGAAAAAGTGTGCGTTCAGGCTCAAAAAGTATTCGACGCTTGTATAAGACAAACGCAGGAAGACGGTGTTGTACTCGCTTTGACGGACTATTCTCCCGAAAATCCCGCGTTTCCCCTTACTTTCGTCAGCGCGAGAAATACTTCGACGGTCGGAACGATCACGGATCTTCAAGTGGACAGATTGCCCGACAGACAGAATTTCGCGAGAGTGCAAGCGACGGTTTCCGTTCCTTTGCAGGTGATTTATACCGACGCGAACGGCGTTTCAGGCACGGCGAATTCGACGGTTTCTTTCAGTCAGGATATTATTTTATACATACCGGATCCGTCGATCATCCCTTACGAGATAAGTTCGGTCGTTTCTGTCGTCGTTCCCGAAGGGACTTTCGTCGAAAGCGAGGGCGCGGGAACGTTCGACGTTTCGTGTTGCGCCACCGTTATAATGAAAGTGATAATGACGGTCGATATACTCGTGCCGTCCTACGGATACGCGCTTATTCCGCCTTGTCAGGAATACACGCAGGAAGTTTGTTCGGGATTTTTCGATTTGCCGATCTTCCCGGGCGGAAATCAATGAATAACGGAAATTTACGCGCGGGCGGCTTTTAAGTCGCCCGTTTTTCTTATTTTTCGGCTTATTTATCCGAAATCCGTTGACAAATCGGTCGAAAATGGTAAAATATTAGAGAAGGAGAAAGAAGCCGCCGTGAAAATTTTCGCCATATCGGATCTTCATATGAGCAACGGAAATTCAAAGCCGATGGATATTTTCGGTTACAAGTGGAAGAATTATCTTGAAAAGATATTTTCCGACTGGAACTCGAAAGTGTCCGACGGAGACGTCGTTCTAATAGGCGGGGACATAAGTTGGGCGATGACGCTCGAAGAGGCGATCCCCGACCTCGAAAGGCTCGTCCCGCTCAAAGGTAAAAAAGTATTTTGCAGGGGCAATCACGATTACTGGTGGAAGAGCGTATCGAAAATCAGGGCGATTCTTCCCGAAGATTTTTTCGTCTTGCAGAACGACTGCGTGAAATTCGGAAATACGATAATCTGCGGCTCTCGCGCGTGGAGCGTCGAAGGCGCGCCCGATTTTAAGGAAGAGGACAGAAAAATATATTTCCGTGAAGTCGAGAGATTGAAACTCGCGCTTTCCTCGGCGGAAAAGATAAAAGAGGACGGCGACGACGTGTATTGCCTTATCCACTATCCGCCTTTTAACGTAAAGAGAGAAAATTCGCTCTTTACCGATCTTTTCGAGAGTTACGGAGTGAAAAAAGTAATATACGGGCATCTTCACGGCAAAGATTGCAGAACGGATCTTCATATTGAGAAAAACGGAATAGAATATTATCTTACGTCTTGCGATCAGACGGATAATAAACTCGTTTTGATAAAGGAGTAATAATGAAAATCGGTGAAAAGATAAAAAAACTCGCCGCGCGTTGGTTTATAGACGC
>CADBSX010000222.1 GCA_902797515.1 uncultured Eubacteriales bacterium
GTTTCTGACCGAAAGAGTGTTGCCCGCGATAACAGATACGTTTTCGCTTAAACTTTCCGACGCGACTTTCTCTTTGCTGACGTCCGAAATAATTTTGCCGTCTTTGAGTTCGATTATCCTGTCGCCGTATATCTCCGCAAATTCCCTGTCGTGCGAAACGACGATAACGAGTCTGTCTGCGGAGAGTTTTTTGAGCGTGTCGAACACCTGTTTCCCCGTCGCGCTGTCGAGCGCGCCCGTGGGCTCGTCCGCCATGATTATCTTCGGATCTTTTATAAGGGCGCGCGCTATCGCTATCCTCTGTTTCTGACCGCCCGACAACGTGTTCGGCTTTCTCTTCGCGAATCCGGTCATATCGACCTGTTCGAGAAGTTCCGCGATCTTTTCTTTGTCCTTCGGTTTGCCCTGTAATTCGAGCGCGAGCGCGAGGTTGTCCTCTACCGAAAACTCGTTTAAAATATTGTATTCCTGAAAGATAAAGCCGATAAAAGTATTGCGATAACTGTCGAAATCGCTGCCCGAAAAAGACTTGCTGCTCCTGCCGCGGACGATTATTTCGCCCGAATCGGGCGTGTCGAGCCCGCCGCAGACGTTTAACAGCGTAGATTTTCCCGACCCCGATTTGCCGAGCAGGAACACCATCCCCTTTTCGGGAAAAGTCACCGTTACTCCGTCGAGAGCGCGCGTTTCCACGCCGCCCTTCGACCTGTAAATTTTATATAAATCCCTTATTTCCAGCATTTCCCTCTTTCCCCTTTATTTCAGGTAGATCTCATATATAACGCTCTTCGTTTCAGGATCCGTCTCTTCGTCATCGTACGCCGCATGCGCGACCGAAAGCACGTCTCTCTTATTATTCTCCACGTTCCCGCCGTAATAATTTATCATTTCGTATTCCGTCACGCCGCCCTTCGTCTTTGCGATATATCCCCTCGCGACGAACTTTCGGGATAAATTAGTCCGGTGGATATTCACTATCGACGCCTTTATCACGTAATTATCTTCGCCGTCGTCCGACGGATCGCAGTCAAGACGTATTATTATCGTTTTTTCGCCCGAATATTCCGCTCCGACGTCGAAAACGTAAACGGAATTTTCCCCGAAAAGATTTTCGCTCGTCAGTTCGCCCACGTCCGAAAGATAGTCCGCGGGAACTATGAACATCCCGTAAGAAAGCGTATAACCGTTATTTTCGTATTCCTCAACGTAAGAAACGGGGATGTTCGCCGAAAAGCGAATTCCGTTGTCTTTCTCGCCGCTTATCCTTATAGCCGCGCCCTCGTTCATTTCGGGAACGGGCGTTTCAGGCGTTGCGGGCGTTTCCGCCTCGCCGCTTTCGTTCCATACCGCCGTAACGGTTATATCGTCGGTCGGATTTAAGTAATCTACGTCGAAACCGACGAATTCATAACCTTCCCTTTCGTAAGTCGGAGCGACCGCGCTTTCGCCCTCGGTCACTTTCTGTACTTCTTCGCCCGAAACGAGCGTTCCGCCGTTGCCGTTGAAAGTCACGATATGGAAAGACGATATCGTCAGATTCAAATTACTATCGATTAACGTAGTTGTAAAAGCGTAATTTTTAAATAACCGAAATTCCACAGGAAATTCATTGCTTTCGGAAATAGTCTGATGTGAGAAAACGGTGGTTTTCAATATTTCCCATGTTGTAAAAATTCTCGATGAAAAATCAAACTGCACACAAGTTTGTTTAACATAGTCCGGATTCGGATAAAGCTCAATAACCAAATCGTATTCTGTTCCGTTAAGAAAACACTTTCCCGAATAGTTGCCTTCAAATCTTCTCGGAAAAATATTCGTTTCTTTAACGATACAAAAAGGATTATCTACATTGCCACCGAAAACTTCGTCCGAAAGACTCACGACCGCGGGCTCGCCTTCGGCGGTTATCGCGAGTGGCTTTGATAAAATATCCGATACGAACAATACGGAAAAAAGTATAGCCAACGTAAACAACGCGCGCTGCGTTTTAATTGCGATATTTTTCATAGTCTTATGCCTCTTCCGTAAAATAAATATCGTTCGCCATAGGATCGAAAGGATCGTTCTGTTTCGAGTCGGTGAGTATATCCGCGTATCTGATTTTAAACACGCAAACGGGTTTTTCGTATTTTTTGTGATTTTTCATTTGTGTAAACTACCTTTTATTATTCTACGCTGTGTATAAATTCCTTTATTTCCCGCCGAGAGCCGTGCATTTTCGACGGCTCGCAACTTTCCGCGATATAACCTACGGGAACAATGCTCGATACTACGAGGTTCGCGGGAAGACCGAGTTCCTTTTTCAAAACGTCGGGATCGACGTTGCAAACGTATATCGCGCCGAGTCCCAAGTTCACCGCGCCGTATAAAAGCGTGGTCGCGATAATGCCCATATCCTGCAATATCTGATTTTCGCCGCTGTACCTGTTAGCCCATTTCTTGTTTTCGTCGCGGCAAAGCACGAATACGAGAGGCGCGCCGAAAGTATTAGGCGACGCCTTTTTTACTTTTTCCAACGCCGCCGAAGTGTTCGCCACGTATATTTCGTAGGGCTGACCGTTTTTCGCGGTCGGCGCAAGCCTTACGAATTTCAATAGCTTTTCAACTTTTTCCTCTTCTACGGGATCGCTTTTAAAAGCGCGGACGGAAAACCTGCTTTCGCATATCTTTTCAAAATCCATTTTTCGTATCCTTTATTCACATAATAATAATGATTATATACGAATTAACAAATTTAGTCAATTACTTTACATAATTATTATTTTATGTTAATATTTAAATGCATATTTTTATTAAAACGGGGCTTGGTCATGCGTCTGGATAAGTTTTTTTCCGATCTGAAAATATTTTCGAGAAAAGAGTGCAAA
>CADBSX010000223.1 GCA_902797515.1 uncultured Eubacteriales bacterium
GATATGAAAAAGGTTTTGAATATAATTATAACTATATTATTATTTCTGCTGTTTACATATCTCGGCTGTGCGATGTTTTCAAGTTCGTATCTGCGCTTAAAAGAGGCGTTAACCGACTTATACGGCAGTTTTATGTATTATTTAAGCGGCATAACGGGCGGGGAAATTCAAGCCTTGCCGCCCGTAGTCCGTTATTCCGAAGTAATAAGGCGGGAGTTTTTTCTTCCGGAAGACTTTTCGGCGTTTACGGTAAAAGCGGGGGAGTTTTTTAAAGCGCTTTTAAGCAGGGATAATTTTACGGCTTGGTTTTCGGTCGTCGGAACGAAAACGGGGTATGCGGCGAACGCCCTATTCACGCTTTTGCCGTTTGTCCTTGTTTTGAGGGGAATTATAAAGAAGATATACGCGCGCGAAAACGTGAAACATAACAGGGATACTTTGCCGTTAAAGGTATTTAAAAAGATAACGGGGATAACGTACTTACCGCTTAAAAGATTTATAACGGAATATGCGGAGTTTTTGAAACGGCGTTCTTTTATATGGAAAATCTGGATAGTTATATGGATATTCCACTTTAACCTTGCGGGCATAGCGACAGAGATAGTATCGTATTTTCTGTATTTCGTTATATCTTACGACGTGAAAGGATTATACGTGCAGGCGGTAAAACTTATTACCGACTTGCAGGTCTTTTGCAAGTTCTTCCCGTGGCAGAGTTTAAGTTTGATCGCGTATTTCATCTTTAACGGTATAAGGAAGAAGACGGCGCTTAAAAGGCTTAAACGTTTCGAGGCGAGAAACTGCGGATTTATTAACGAACTGCCCATCGTATCGATGACGGTTGGCAGTATGGGCAAGAAGAAGACTACGATGATCACGGATATGGCGTTGTCGCAGGAAGTAATGTTCCGTCAGAAGGCTTTGGAGATAATACAACGGTCGGATATGAAGTTCCCGTACTTTCCGTGGATAAAACTCGAAGACGAACTGCTTACCTGTATGGAATATGACGCGGTATATAATCTCGCGACGGTCAAAGAGTGGATAAAGAAAAAGCGCAAAAGATACGAAAAGCATAGAAACGCCGACTTGCAATTATACGGGTATGATACAAAGCGATACGGAACGGATTATAACGACGGACTTAAAGAAAACGATCTGTTCGGGATATTAGAGACTTACTCTTTGGCATATTTTATTTACGCCATAGAAACGAGTTTAATAGTATCCAACTATTCTATACGGACGGATAACGAAAAGTACGGCATAGGGAATTTCCCCGTATGGGATACGGACTTTTTCTCGGATAAAAGAATAAGCCGGCATTCGCATATTCTCGACTTCGACGTGTTAAGGCTCGGAAAGAAGGTGGTAGAGAATAATAGAAATGCGGGTAGTTTCGAGTTCGGAGTGGTCGCAATAACGGAAATAGGGAAAGAGCGGGGAAACAATCTCGAACTGAAAGATATAAAGAAGACTGCGGAAGAGACCAACCAGAAGAACGATCTGTTTAACGGTTGGCTTAAAATGTGTCGCCATTCGGCTACGGTAGATAATTTCCCGTTTATAAAGGTATTCACGGACGAGCAGAGGCCGGAGAGTTGGGGAGCGGACGCAAGGGAACTCTGCGATATAATAAACATAGTAAAAAGCGGAGAACAAAGGCTCGCTTTGCCGTTTTACACGATAGAAGAAACGATAGCGGAATTTGCGTATAACAAGTTTGTGTCTTTATACTATGATTTCAGATACCGCAGGGGAGACAATACTTTGCTCGTACATATCTTAAAGAGCGTTACGGCATGGCTTTGGAAAAGGAACTTAAAAATATATAACGCCTACGGTTATACGGTACTGCGGTTAGAGAAGAAACGCGGGACGATGGACGGAAAGACGGAAAAGAAGAAATATTACTTATGTAACGGAAAGATATATTCGGACAGGTTCACGACGGACTGCTTTTCGGATTATTTCAGCGAAAGAGCGAAGGAGAGTAAAACGGGGCTCGAAGATTATCCCGAGTATCTGACGGGAAGAGCAAGCGTGGAAGAATTAAAACAGCAAAACAGTTATTTCATTGATTCTTTGTATAAAAGTGACGGAGAATAAAAGTAATTCTCCGCACCGCTTTATACGGAAAGGAGAAGCATGTTTTATTTAAACGCCAAAGTATACTTTGACGGCAGTCATTATATAGCGATACCGCACACCGTCAGACCGTACAGGGAAAGACGGAAAAGGCGTGAAGAAAATATAATAGTCCCGCAAAAAAACGGGGCTATTGACGCATTAAACAATAAAGAAAATACTCTCGTGGAAAGAATAATAACTAAAAAGCAGTTGTTCGACGAAGTGTACGCGGAAACGGTGTATATGAAGAAAAGCGAGCGGCAAGAGAAGATAATGGAAACGCTTTTGCCACACTTTTCCGACGAAGAGAAAGCAAGGGAATATATGCGGGAAAACGTAGAGAGAAAGAAACGGAATATGACGGCGCGCCGCATAAGGCTTATGCGTAAGATAAACTTGCAGGAGTTCAATTATTTCGTAACGTTTACTTATGACGGTAAGATACACACGGAAGAGAGTTTCAGAAAGAAATTAAGGAATACTTTAAGTCATTTGTCTTCGCGTAAAGGTTGGAGATACGTAGGGGTATGGGAAAGGTCGCCGGAAAAGGAGCGGCTGCATTTTCACGGAGTTTTTTATATTCCGAGCGGCACTATGCCGGGGAGCATAGAA
>CADBSX010000224.1 GCA_902797515.1 uncultured Eubacteriales bacterium
AGGGCATTGCTCTTATATAACGTAAGAGCAATGCCGAAAAGCCTTGTTTCGACGAGGTGGAAGGGTTCTCGTTTCTGAACCTTAAAAACGTCGCTTAACTTTATTTTTGTCATTTCGAGCGAAGTGAAACGGAGCCGAGAAATCTCGGAGTTCAGAACGAGCAAGAAAAAGTATGAACGCTGAAAAACCGTTTTTTATGTTCCGTATTCTTTCAAGGCGTTATCTGTACACAGAGATCTCTCGACGCGGCTGTCGCCTTGCTCGAGATGACGGTATAATCAAAAACGAAATAAAATCTTACTATATAAACCGACGTTATGAAAATAGATCCGCATATACACTCTTCGGGCATAAGCCTTTGCAGCCGTATGACCGTCGAAGAGTTGATCGATATGAAAAGAGAGCAGGGCTACGACGGCGCTATACTTACCAACCACTGCCAGCAGTGGTATCCGAGCGTTAAAGATCCGAAGAAATGGGCGGAAGATTTTATCGCCGAGTACGAACGAGGAAAAAGATACGCCGACGAGTTCGGTTTCAGGTTCTTTTTAGGGATAGAGGTAACTTTGACCGAGCCCGCTTACGCCGATTATCTTCTTTACGGCGTAACGCCCGAATTTTTGAGAAAAACCGCTTGTCTTTGCGGGAAGAGCCAAAAAGAACTGTATAGTATTTGCAGGGAAAACGGCGTTTTTTTGGTACAGGCGCATCCGATAAGAGACGAGCAGACTTTCAAAGATCCCGCATACCTCGACGGCGTGGAGATAAATTGCACTGAAAGGGATTACGCCGTATGGGAAAAAGTCGCGGCGTTCGCGGCTGAAAACGGGCTCACGCTTACTTGCGGGAGCGATACGCATTATCCGGAGGCGGCGAAACGGCTCGGCGGCATGATCGTGCCGGACGAAATAGAAAACGCGGTCGATTTCGCGGAATATTTAAGAAATTGCGATCAGACGGAATTATATCTGACCGAAGGGATAAAGGTGTTTAAAAACAGTGGGAAATCATAAGTTCGATACGAAAGTACAGGTGCTGAAATATAAAGTACTGAAAGAAGTCGCCCGCCTCGCGTGGAAAGGTCAACTTCTCGAAAACATAACCGAAATACCACAGAAGATCGCACCGGGGAAAGTTCCGACCATGCGTTGCTGCGTATATAAGGAACGGGCGATCCTCAGCGAGAGAGTGAAGTACGCCGTCGGCGGCAACAGATTCAACAAGAAAGTAATTCAGGTTATAGATATCGCCTGCGACGACTGTCCGACGGGCGGATACGAAGTGACTTCGGCGTGCAGGGGCTGTCTTGCTCACAGGTGCTACGAGGCTTGCAAAATGAACGCGATATCTTTCGGAAGGGATCAGAAAGCGTACATAGACAAGACCAAATGCGTGGAGTGCGGCGCGTGCGCGAAAGCCTGTCAGTACAACGCGATAAACAATTACAAACGCCCGTGCGAAACGAGTTGCAAGGTAAAAGCGATATCTATGGGCGAGAACAAAGAGGCGACGATAGACTACGAGAAGTGCGTTTCTTGCGGCGCGTGTGTTTACGCGTGTCCTTTCGGGGCTATAACGGACAGATCGTATATCCTCGACGTTATAGATATGCTTACGAACAAAAAATCGAAAGTTTACGCGCTCGTCGCGCCGTCGATAGCGAGTCAGTTCTCTTACGCTAAGTTGGGGCAGGTAATGACCGCGATAAAAAGTCTCGGTTTCGACGAAATAGAAGAGGTCGCGCTCGGCGCGGATATGGTCGCGGAAAAAGAGGCGGCAGAGATCGAAGAAAAGGGATTTATGACTTCTTCGTGCTGTCCCGCGTTCGTGAGTTTCGTCGAAAAGAATTTCCCGACGATGAAAGACAAAATATCTCACAATCTTTCCCCTGCGGGAACGATAGCGAGATACGTAAAGGAAAGAGATCCTTCCGCTAAAACGGTATTTATCGGACCTTGCACAGCCAAAAAATTCGAGTTCCAGCGCGAAGAATACGCGGGCACGATAGACAGCGTCATCACGTTTGAGGAATTGCAGGCGCTTATCGACAGCAAGGATATAGAAGTCAACGACCTTCCCGAAACGGAAGTGGACGACGCGTCCTATTTCGGCAGGATATTCGCGAGGAGCGGCGGAGTTTCCGAGGCAGTCGGACAGGCTTTGAAAGAGAGAAATTCCGATTTTGAAGTAAAGCCCGTCGCTTGCAGCGGAATAGAGGAGTGCAAAGTCGCGCTCATGCGCGCGACGAGAGGCATCCTTCAAGGCAACTTTATAGAGGGCATGGCTTGCGTCGGAGGATGCATAGGCGGCGCGGGCTGTCTCACTCACGGCGAAAAGAATAAAACTGAGGCTGACAAGTACGGCGCGAGCGCGACGGCGAAGAGCATATCCGATGCGTTAGCCGACAAATAAGATAAAAAAACAAAAAAGCGCGGGGCAAGCGTGATCGCTTGCCCCGCGCGGTTTTTATACCGAATTATTCGTTTACGTCTTTGACGGTAACGTTTTCGGTGAGTTCCTTATAGAAGTTCGCGCGGGCGGTAAGCCTGTAAGCGTCCACCCAGAGAACGCCGACGCCTAAACACAGCGAGCCGACTATGTACCAGCCGATGAAACTCAAATCGAGAAGAAAGAGTTTCATTTTATGCCCGTGCATAATGCGGCGGCTCTCGTCGAGACAGTATTTCCAGTCCTTATTTTCCGATTCCTGCTGAATAAACGCCGACATCGAATAGGAATAACTCTTTACTATCCCGGGAATAATAAAGAGAAACGTCCAGAGCGCTATGAATATCGTCTTTAAAAGTCCGAGAAGAAGAGTGTTTGAAAAATCTTCTTTGAACGCGACGAAAAGATCGCCGAGTTCAACGTTCTTACCTTCTTTTACGAAGGCGTAAAGTATTCTCGAAAGCCCGTATTCGAGCGGACCGGTAAGAATAATTATACCGATAAGCGTATAACTCGCGACGCCCGATATAAGTCCGCAGATAAGCGACGCGAGAAGTACCATAAGCCACGCCTCGGCAAAAAGACTTCCGCCGAGTTGTTCGCGGGATCTCGCCCGCAGTTCTTTGTTTTTCGACATATTGCCACCTCTTTTTCTTCAATTATATAACATATAAAAAATTTTCGCAACTTTTTTTTGCGAAAATGCGTAAAACGGTTGACAATAAAATAAAAATGTATTAAAGTATTGATAGATAAACTATCATTTTGAGAGTTTGTCTATCAAAATTAAAAAAGGGGGGACGGAAACATGACTGTGAAAGACGCTAAACTTTCGTTTATCGTAGGCGTTGCGCTCGATCTTTTTCTCGAAAGGTCGGTAAACGAAGTCACGGTAAAAGACATCGCGCTTTCGGCGGGCATGGGCGAGGCGACGATATACAGACATTTCGCGAATAAGAAAAACGTCGTCGTCGCGGCGGCGGAGAAGTTGCAGAAAAGCGTATTCGACGCTTATTTTAAAGAGATAAGCGGAAAAAACGGATACGAAAAGATCTGCGACTTCTTTTCTATTTACGTCCGCGTGTTTTCCGGACGTCCCTCGTATTTCAGATTCGTAAACGAATTCGATTCGTTCATGATATCGGAAGGGAAGGCGACGGAAGAATATTCTTCGGGAATAGATTTGTTCAAAAGCGTGTTTTTATCGGCTTACGCGGAAGGTCTTAAAGACGGCAGCGTAAGGAAGATAGAAGATCCCGAAACGTTTTACTACGGAACCGGGCACGCGATGCTCGAACTCTGTAAAAAATTGTCGATAGGCGAAAAGATAGTAAGGCAGGACGAAACGACCGACGCGGTCGCGGAGATAAGCGGGCTGAAAGACGTAATACTCTTTTATCTCGCGCCCCGAACGCCTGAATCGGGAAAAATAAAATAAGGGAGAAGCGGCGGTAATTCAGGCTTATCGGCGCGAAAAAAGGCAAAATGAAAAGACTTTCAAAAAAGCAAATGTGGATATTTGCGATAGGTCAACTCGGTTGGTCCACTTTAAGCGGCATAATAAGCGCGTGGCTCGTCACGTTCTATCTGCCGACGCAGGAAGACCTTTCCTCTAACGGGGCTATACAATATATAACCCCCGGGCTCATAATCGGCGGATTTCTTACGATCCTCGGACTTATAACCGCGCTTTCGAGAGTGTTCGACGCGGTGACCGATCCGCTTATCGCGTCTCTTTCCGACAGAAGTAAGAACAAGCGCGGCAGAAGAATACCGTTCATGCAGTACGCGGCTATTCCTCTCGCTGTGGTCACCGTTCTTCTCTTCCTCGCGCCCGTAAACGAAATAAGCGGGATAAACGTCGCGTGGATATCGGTGTTCATCGTTCTGTTCTACCTGTTTATGACTATGTATTGCACGCCGTATAACGCGCTCATTTCCGAATTCGGAAAGACGCAGGACGACAGGATGTTCATTTCTACGGCGATATCGCTCACGTACTTTGCGGGAACTCTTCTCGCCTACACGCCGTTCGTGTTCGCGGGAATACTTCGCGGCGGAGTGGGATTCGCGTGGAGTTACAGGATATGCTTTATCGTCCTCGCGGTCATAGCGGCGGTGTGTATGCTCATACCTACGTTCTTCCTCAACGAAAAGGAATTCGTCGATGCCGCGCCCTCGAACGCCAATATGTTCAAATCTCTCGGCGCGACCTTCAAAAACGGCGATTTCCGCACTTTCGTATTCTCGGATATAATGTATTGGGTGGGACTTACTCTTTTCCAGACGGGACTTCCTTTCTTCGTAAAGGTTTCGATGCATATCGACGAGTCGTTCACCATGTACTTCCTCGGCGGCATGACGGTGCTTTCGGCGGCGTTCTATCCGATAGTGTCGAAACTCGTTAAGAAATACGGCAAGAAGAAACTCACGATAGTCGGATTTTTAGGGCTTGCCCTCGCCTACGTAATAGCGGCGCTGATCGGCGTGCTCGGAACGGCTGAAAATCCCGGACTTCTGGGAATAGGTTTCATCCCCGGCGTCGTGTTCGGCGTTCTTATCTGCGTTATAGCGGCTTTCCCGATGGCTCTTCTCGGCATCATCCCGCAGTCGATAGTCGCGGACGTCGCGGAGGCGGAAGGCATAACGACGGGCGAAAACAGAGAAGGCATGTTCTTCGCGGCGAGGACTTTCGCTATGAAATTCGGACAGTCTCTCGCGATGCTCGCTTTCACTTCGCTGGCGATCATCGGCACTACGCAGAACACTTCCGCAAACGATATAACGGCGTCAACTCTCGGCATGACGATAGTAGGCATAGTCGCCGTCGCGTTCTGCGTGCTCGGCGCGGTGATACTTATGTTCTATAACGAAAAGAAAGTTATGAAAACCATAGAGAAAAAGCCCGAAACCGACGCGGAACAGGTAAACGCGGATAACGCCGAAGAAGGACCTGTCGAGGCGGAATAATATGGAATACGGTTTATTCTATAAAAATTCTTGGGGCAAGTCGAAACGGCTTGTCGCAGACGAGAACGAGGACGTTTTGCTCACCGTAAAAAACGACGGAGAAAGGCGCACCGTAACGTTAAAAGCGAAAAAACCGATCCTTTTGAATTCTTACTACGAGGCAGGATATAAATTTCCCGCGTCAAAGGAGTACGAGCCCGACAAAAAGGGCGACCTCTACTTTATGAACGGCTATCAGTCGTGGACGGATTCGAGGGAATATTACGGCGACGTGCAGGAAAAAGACGTAAAGCGATTGCCTAAGGCGCTCGTAAAGAGGTTTTCTTTCGACCGTTACGGCGACGCGACTTTCTACGCTTACGATAAGCGCGTATTACACGGCTACGATATTTTTTACGTCAAAGGCGCGAGGGGAGCGTTCGTCTTAAACCTCAATTATAAAAACGCGTATCTGATCGCGGAACTTATCCGCGCCGAAGGCTCGCTCACGCTTTCGAGCGATTTAAACGGCAAATTCCTCGCCGCGGGCGAGGAGATCGTCGCCGCCGACTACGCCTACGCGAAAGACTATAAGAGCGGACTTGAACTTCTCGATAAGTATTTCCCGAAAAAGCGGACGGAAAAGATTTTCGGCTACACTTCGTGGTACAACTACTATCAGAACGTGAACGAAGAGATACTTCTTCGCGATTTAGCCGCGCTCGACGAGAGGTTCAACCTCTTCCAGATCGACGACGGTTACGAAACTTTCGTCGGGGATTGGCTCTGCGTTGACAAGAATAAATTTCCGCGCGGCTTAAAGCCGATCGCGGACGCGGCGCACGAGAAAGGTTACAAGGCCGGTATATGGTTCGCGCCTTTCGTCGCGGAAGAGAAGAGCGAGACCTTTAAAAATCATCCCGAGTGGTTTAAAAAGGGCGAGGACGGCGAGCCCGTCAAATGCGGCTCGAATTGGAGCGGATTTTACGCGCTCGACCTCGAAAACGAAGAGGTCAAAGACTATATAAGGACTTTTCTTACGGCTTACGCGGATATGGGTTTCGACTTTTTCAAACTCGACTTTCTCTATGCGGCGAATCTTCCCGAATACAGCGGGAAAACGCGCAGCGAGGCGGCGGAATACGCCTATGCGTTTTTGAGAGAGGTTTTGAAAGACAAACTCATTTTAGGTTGCGGCGCGACGATATTCAACGCGATAGACAAGTTCGATTATATGCGGATAGGTCCGGACGTATCGCTCGAATTCGACGACGTCTGGTTTATGCGTTTTATGCACCGCGAGAGGATATCCACGAAAGTAACGCTGCAAAACACGATATACAGAAGTCTGTTCGACGGCAGGTTTTTCGGCAACGATCCCGACGTGTTCCTTCTTCGCGACGAGAACGTAAAACTGACCGAAAAAAACAAACTCGCATTGCTTAAAATCAACGCGCTTTTCGGCAGCGTGCTTATGACTTCGGACAATATCGCCTCGTACGGCGAGGAAAAACGCGCGGCGCTTTCTTCCGCGCTCGAACTTTTCTACCGCGCGAAAGTAACGGATTATTACAGAAAAGACAATATTATTACCGTCGAATACGACTTGGACGGCGAGACGCGCAAGTTCGACTACGACACTGAAAAAGGGGAAATATATGACAGATAGAACGAGTAAAATATTTAATAACGTCATTGACGCAAAAACCGTAAAAAAAGCGGAAAAGTCAAAGGCGAAGTATCTGAAAAAATACGGCGACGACTCGGAAAGGGATTACAGGATAGCCTTCAAGGATATTCCCGCGCTCGACTTTATCGGCGCGAAGAATATCGTATTTTCGCGCGAAAACGAGGAACTTCCCGAAAACGCGGTCGTGGTCGGAAACATACGTATGGGATTCGGGCATTACAGGATATCCGTTGCCATGGCGTCGTGCGCGAGGGCGCTCGGCTACGAGCCGTATTGGCTCGACCTCGCCTCTTTCGACGCGACGGGCTCGAAGATGATAAGAGAGCAGAACGATATGTATTCGCTCGCGTCGAGGATTTCACAGAAGTCGCGGCTTTTCAACAAACTCGTTTGGGAACCGCTCAACAGCGAAGGTTTCAAAAAGATAACGTACAACGCGAAAGACCAGAAAAACAGCGAACTCCTCGTTCCGATTTTCAAAAACATAAGGAAAGACGTGCCGTATATAGCGACTCACGTCTGGCCGAGTCAGGCGGCGGTCCACGCGGGGCTTACGAACGTCGTGAACGCGATCCCCGACAATTGGCCGATGGGACTTCACCTTTCCGAAGGCGCGATCCACGCGGTGCAGACTCCGTTCGCCTATCTCGGCTATAAAACTCTCGACGGCTTTGACAAAAAGCCGCTTTCGGGCATACCGGAAAGCGATATAAAAGAAGTCGGATGCTACGTCGATCACGAACTTTTATACAGGCTCGAAGAGGACAACGAACTCCGTAAAAAGCGCATATCGTCGGGAAAGCCGATAAGAATACTTATGACCGTCGGCGGAGCGGGCGCGGGATTCGATATGTTTCTCGCTATGATAAAACACCTTCTGCCGCTCGTTAAGGAAAAGAAAGTCGCGCTTTTCATAAATTTCGGCGATCACCTCGGCGTTTACGAAAAACTTATGAAAAAACTCGGCGGATTCGAGTGCGGAAAGTTCTTCGACGAATACGCGGAACTCAAAAATTTCGTCAAAGAGATCAGAGAGGGAGACGCGGAAGGCGTATATGCGGTTTACAACAAGGACATTTTCGAGGCTGTGTATTCGACCAACCTTCTTATGCCCGTATGCGACGTCCTCGTGACAAAACCGAGCGAACTCGCATATTATCCGATACCGAAAGTGTTTATGCGCCACATCGGCGGACACGAGGTTTACGGCGCGATATACGGCAGCGAATACGGCGACGCGACGGCTGAAAAGCCGGACAGAAAGAGCGTGAACGCGACGCTCGACAAACTTATATCCGACAGAGAGATAATCCCGCATATGCTCGACAGGATAGAAACTCTCAAAAAACAAGGTTATTACGACGGCGGCTACGAGTGCGTAAGGCTCGCGGTAAAAGGCAGATAAAAGATAAAAACGCAACGGGCGGCGGGCGAAAATTTTCGCCCGCCGCCTTTGATACGCCGCCGTTTTCGCGTCGTCGCGAAGTATCGCACTCTTCCGACCGAGCGTAAGTCGGATAACTCTTATATCATATTCGCTAATATACTTTACAAAAAACGAGTTTTAGTATATAATAAATAAAATGAAGAGGTTTATTCTCGCGAGCGCGTCGCCGAGAAGAAAGAAAATACTCGAAAGAGAGGGCTTTTCTTTCGAGGTGACGCCGAGCGACAAAGAGGGCGCGGACGAAGGCG